>JBFYZC010000189.1:0-4570 GCA_041309705.1 Bacillota bacterium
TGGCAAAGGCGCAGAGCATGGGATCTTGATCAAAGGCAGTGAACATCTGGAGCGAACCGCACAGCTTAAGAGCATTGTACTTGACAAAACTGGTACCATTACCAAGGGAGAACCAGAAGTAACGGAGATTATTCCTTTAAATGGTGCTACTAGCGAATCAATTCTGCGTTTAGCTGCGATTGCCGAAAAAAAATCAGAACACCCTTTAGGGGTGGCGATCTACAAAAAGGGACTAGCTCAATTTACGAGTCTGCCTGATCCGGAAAAATTTACGGCACTTCCAGGGCGAGGGATTAGTGCAGAGATCGAGCAACAAACCATCTTCATCGGAACTCGCAAACTAATCTCCGAGAAACAGCTCGATTTTAGTAGCATCGAAACTAAAATCAGCCAGCTTGAAACCGAAGGTAAGACTGCGATGTTAGTCGCCACTGAAAAACAGATTATCGCGATTATCGCTGTCGCTGACACTCTGAAAGAGCATTCCAAAGAGGCAGTCGACCAATTAAAAGCTTTGGGATTAGAGATTTATATGATTACTGGCGATAATCAACGAACCGCCCAAGCAATTGCAAAAGCCGTCGGAATCACCAACGTTCTGGCAGAAGTCTTGCCCGACAATAAAGCGACTGCGGTTGAGGAATTAAAGCAGCAAAAAAAGATTGTTGGAATGGTCGGAGATGGGATTAATGACGCTCCCGCACTCGCCACGGCTGATATCGGCATGGCATTGGGAACTGGCACTGACGTCGCGATGGAAACTGCCGATATTACTCTGATGAGTGGTGATCTCAGAGCGATTGCGACTGCCATTAAACTATCTAAAAAAACAATGCAGAAGATCAAACAGAATCTCTTTTGGGCATTCGTTTATAATATTATTGGTATTCCTTTTGCCGCTTTTGGACTGCTGAGCCCAATTATTGCTGGTGGTGCAATGGCGTTTAGTTCCGTCTCAGTAGTGAGCAATTCTTTAAGTCTTAAAAGGTTTAAAGCAAATAAAACCAGCGAAAATCTGAATAACAAAAAGGAGGTATTACCACTGAAGTACGAAACTGCTATTTTGCAAGTTGAGGGGATGTCCTGCAGTCACTGTGAAAACAGTATCAAAAAAGCCCTTGGAGCAGTGCATGGAGTCAATAATGTTGCGGTGGATCTACAAGCCAAACAGGTCAAAGTGGATTATGATCTAGAAAGAGTGCCACTTCAGACCATCAAAGAACTAGTTGAAGAGATCGGGTATCAAGTAGTGTGAAATCAAAAGGGGCTGTTGCAAAACTACTTTCGAAAGTAGTTTTGCGATACCCCCTCTAAAAATTTTTCTAAAACATCCAATCCTGCGGAAACCAACGCAAGAAATTATTGATATAAAACTCCGGTACAGCCATTCCCGAGATCGCGGGATAAAATAGCACAAACAGTCCGATACAAATTCCTAGATAAATATAGGTGGCACGTGTACCATCCTTGCCCATACGCCAGCAACCTTCTAAAGCCCAGGCGGCAAAGAGTAAAAAGAACGGCAGACAGGGATAGAAATGATAGATGAAGGTTACCCGGGCAATCAAAACCCAGGGCAGATACTGTGCTAAAAATCCTACCAAAACCAGGTACATCAGACTAAACTTCCTGGTAGTAAGTATCTGATACAGCAGCATGATTAGCCCAAGTAATGCCAGAATCCAGATTGCTGGGTTACCAAAACTCGCAGTAGTTCCTTTCAATTGCACAATTTTTCCGTTATGATTCTCTTTGATGCTAGCAGTATAAACCCAAAGTGGTTTAAAGTTAAATGGCCAACTCCACCAGGACGAACCATAGGGATGAGTAGCTCTTAGATCAGCATGATAGCTGTACATATCTTTCTGACTCTGCACCACTGCTTGTGTTGCTCTAGCACTAAAAGTCTCTGTAATTCCTTGACAACGCAAGAAAGGAATATATGATAGATAATAAGTCAAAGGAACAATCACCATAAAGGTAGCGACTGCAATTCCTACAAAGGGAAAGAAGTTAGTTAACCAGAAAGATTTTATCGTTTTGGAAACAGTTGCTTTAGTCTTACTTGATTTACCAGACTTCAATTGAGCAGTCGTCGCTTTTTTAAGCTTTCGCCACGCAAGGTACTGGCGCAGTTTCAAAATTCCCAAACAAGCTACTACTCCAGCAAAACCATACGCGCCAGTCCATTTGGTTGCCATTGCCAAAGCAAAATTGAGAAAAATCCCTGCTAAAACTGGCAGATCCCAGCCACGTTCTTTAGTCTCTTGCAGACGAAAATATTTAAATGTAAAGAAGAACATTAAAGTGATAAAGAGTACTGAAAAAGTATCAATGGTTGAGTAACGACATTGCACTAATGGCATAAAGGCAATTATTCCAAAGAGCATTACCAGATATGCACCAAAGCGCGTCTTCAAGACCTCTCGCCCCAGCAAAAACAGTGCTAGCATTAACAGCACTCCTGATAAAGCAGACATAAAACGCATCCCAAACGGATTCATGCCAAACCAAAGAATTCCAAGGCTTAAGAGATCCTTACCCAACGGAGGATGGGTGGTCTCATAGACTGTACTACGTCGAATAAACTCATAAGCGGTTCGACCATGATAGATCTCATCAAAATAGGTGCTATTCAAATGAGAAGGTATTTCAAGCATTTGGGCTTGCTCATTAAAAAGTGGCGAAGTCGCTGGAGGTAATTCTTGCTTAGTTTGTGGATCAAGTACCGCTTTGACTGGAATCAGCTGCTCATTGGGATCTAGAAAAGCAATTTCATTAATAAAACCTGCTGTTCCCTGTGGGAATATTCTCAAATGGGTTACTTGATTGAGGTTGCAAGCCTGTCGTTTCAAAACATAAAAATCATTACAGGAAACTACCAAAGCTTGTGTCCAATTACCATTCGCATCTGGAATCTCCAGCTGTAACTGCCCACTTTCCGCTCCATCGTAGATCACAAAATTACTAATGTTAACCGGAGTTGCAAAAACCACCTCAACTGGTTCTTTAAACTCCAGCCCTTTTTGCGGAGTATTCCATGAGCCAAGCTGCGCAAAGATTATTATCGTAGCGAGCAGCGTCAGCAATGTCAAAATCAGATAATCTCGCTTCTCCAGGGTAAAGGGAACTGCATTTAATTTAGCAAATGATACTTCATGCAGCTTAGTAAGATAATTGCTCCATACTTGCTTTCCAGAGCGACCTTGCTTGCGATAAATACTCAGATAACTTGCACATGCCATTAACAAACAACCATTAACAATGGCTAAAATATATAGCACACGTGGTAAAAAGTCGTAATTTTCATTAATACTATATAAATTAAAATAACAAGTGAGACTAAAAATAATCATTCCTAGATAAAGCTGGCGATCTTTTAAAAATCCTACTGCCATAATTAAGCTCATTAATGGAATTAAGAGCATTGGCGGAGTAACCCCAGGTATAAAATAACAGCAAGCTAAAGCAATAAAGAAAAAAATCACTGGTAAAAGTTCGCGATACGACTTGCGCCAGAAATAGCAACTGCCCCACCAGACAAAATATCCTGCAATTAAGGTGGTAAAGATATAAAAATATTTCATCATTGAAGCTGAATTTGAGTTATCAATCAAAAAACGAATAAAATTACCTGTACCAGTATCATTAGTTGCAACAAACAGACTCCCGTAAAGCTTGCCCAACCATACTCCTGGCTGTTCCTGACTTAAGATGAATAAAAGAAAGATTGATAACAATAAACCGCCAGCTACTCCGATTAAACTATCCTTTAATTTATGCTGTTTCAAGTTATAAATTAAAACCAGCAAAGTAGCAATAACTCCTAGCGGACTAAAGATGATACTGGTTACTGCCGCAAGCATTGCCAGGATTGAGATCTCTTTAATTATTAAATAGAAAGAAAGAATCACCAGAAAAGTAGCTGCTGCTGTTTGATAATCCCCCAACGTACTACTAAAAAGAGTTACTGGTAGACAGATACTTACTGCACCTAAATACCATGCTAATCCTGGTCTTTTCTTCAGTAAACTCTCAAAAATCAACCAACCTGCGCCCAGATAAAGTAGTAAAGAGATGATCTCTGGAATTAATGATAATATTTCTGGTTTAACAACAATTGGCTTCATTAACCCAATTTGCAAAAAAATTATCAATCCGAGAATTGTCAAGAGAAACAAGCGTAATTCAAAATTTTTAGGCTTGGCTACACCAACCTTTGACCAATTCGAACTCTTCACCCAGAGCCAACCTAGTAAAAACAGATAAAAAAGAAGATTCAAGGCAATGCGAAACTGCTTCAAAAAAACCGAATTACTCTCTCCACCCAACATACTACTATTATCCACCATTGGCTGTTGTAACCCGATAAAATCAACCGGTTCTTCAGCACTACCTGTTGCTTGTTGATAAGTAAGATTACTATCAGTAACTGCTTCCAGTTTTAAACTATCAAAATAAGCCTTACCCTTACTGATTTGATTATAAAAACCCAGTCGTACTGCTAGTACTAATTTAGTTTGATAAGCTCCGGTGCGAAAGACTAACTCCTCATAACGCCATTCATTAC
>JBFYZC010000190.1:0-6091 GCA_041309705.1 Bacillota bacterium
AAAACGTAGGAGTTCATACTATCAGCAGTGCCACTCGCCCCATAATAGATTCCATAACCAGTAGCAGTAGCTGAATAAGTCTTTTGCAAAGTAGCATAATAATCAATCTTGAAAGAGCTGGCTAATTTGTCATTGAAGAGGACTTGATTGTAACCACTATCGGGTGGATTGCCTACTGGTGGGTTTCCAGCTACTTTCCAGGGTTTATTCTGTGAAAAACTTGCACTCGGAGTGATTAAGTCAAGTACTCCCGGACCTGGTTGATTGACATCTGTGACCTGTAAGATGACGGCAGCACGAGTAGTGCGCGTGAAGGTTCTGCCATTAATTGTATAATGACCAGTGGCAGTGAGATTGATCTGGGTAGGATCGATTGATTTATCAGGGGCATAAGTTAGATCATAAGTGCCATAATCAGCAGTGAATATCTGGTTGGTCAAATTTTTAGTACAACCAGTAGGGTTATTGGTGTTTTTGAGATAATCTTTCACCATGGTGACCCCGATTTTAATCGCCGCTTGTGAGATATATTCTGCCTGAGCTCCATTGTAATTGCGATTGGCTACCATAAATTGATTGCTAGTTAAAGGAATAATTGTAGCAGCAAAAGTCCCAATCATCACTAAAACAAGCAGTACAATCATCATGATTGAGCCTTTTTCTTCAATAAACATTTTGATTTCCTCCCTGAAAATAATAATATTTATTTAATTGAGCATTCTAATCTTACTAACATTTTGACTGGTGTAATTAGTACGACAATCTTTGGTATCAAAGGTAATGATTACCGTGCGGTTAGTAGTGTCAGTGGTGTCTTTCTGAAATTTAATAGTTTCAATATTGGGTGCATTTAAAGTAGTTTTAATAGTATTGGTACTATTGTTGGTGATGCTGATTTGTTTAGTGCTGTTGTTCCAGACTATTTGACAAGGCTGGTTGTTGAGATCATTATAGCTAATTGAAGAAGTACTAGTTGTAAAACCATTACCAGCAGTAGCGTAGCGTAATTCATTAATAATTGTGTTTTCGAGCGCACGCAGCTGTTGTGTACTCTGGATTAACTTTTCGGTATGTGCTTTTTCTTGATAATTTTGAGCGAGAGTTAAACTGACGGTACCAATCATCAAACTTAAAATTACTATTCCAATGAGCATTTCGATTAGAGTAAAACCGGCTTCTTTTTTTAGATCTAAAAAAATTTTTTTCATTTTAAACACCTCTTATTGCATAAAATAAGTGGCAAGATTAATACTTTTTGCTTTGTTGACACCATTTTGTACTTGATTCCAACTAACGGAGACAGATAAGGGGACGATTTCGTTATTGTTCTTAATATCGATTGGACTAGTAGGTAATTGGTTACTATTAACCTGATTGACATTAATTGTATAGTTAACATTATTTTGAGTGACTGTTTTTGGATAGCCGTTAGTCCAATTTGCAGAACCACGAACATTCCCCTCGAATTGTTTGAGTGTTTCGATTGTTCCTTTGGCAAGATCAGTCGCGACAGTAATATGATTGGTTTTTTTGGTATTTAATGTCGATTGCTGATACATCGCCATGATTCCAGTAGTAATTGTAGCAAGAATAATCGTGGCAATTAAAATTTCTAGATAAATAGAACCTTTCTCCTCGATGAATGATTTCAAGAGAAAAGCACCTCCATGTAATAAAATAGGACTATTTGATGATTTGGAGTCGTTTTGTGAAAATTTCGCCATAAGTAATCGAAACTTCAGATATTATTAATTATAAACCATAAAGTTGAAATAATCAAACAATTAACTGTAAAACATGGAAATTATTAGGAATAAATAGAAAAAAATTTGGTATTTATTTTTGGTAAAGGTATAAAAGATGACTTTTTATAAGATAAAAAACTAAATATTCATAAAAAGATCTTTCGCGGATATTTTTTGTGAGGTTGATTAAATAATGGCGTATATTTTAGTAACAATCGCTTTATGGGCAATCTTTGCTTTGGTAGTTCCCTTTTCTAAATGGCGTGATTATTATCCGACTCTGCTGGCAACAGCTTTATTGGGCACGCTCTGTGATCTGTTGGGGGTGACCTTTGATCAATGGATCTACTATGGACCAACAGTAGGTCATTTGAGTCTCTGGTCGGATCTGGGAATTGCACCTGCTGAAGGGGGGCTTTTTGTAAGATTTTTTCCGAAGCAGTTGAGTCACGTATATCAGGTCATTTATATAGTAGGCTGGTCATTGTTGAATGCCCTTTTTGAGTGGTTTTTTGTCTGGATGGGTTGGATTGGCTATGATCATTGGAGCGTGCTACGAGCCTTTATTTTTTATATTTTATTTTTTTTGGTGATTTGGTGGCAAGAATCTTGGTATAATGGAACGGGAAGAATACAAACAAATAAAAATCAACTATGAAGAACAGGGGTATCGAAATGGTTAATTATCGTCAGATCGAAGAGTATGAAATGGAAAGATTATTAGACTTGATTGAAGTTGGTTTTGCATATACCAAAAGAGAACCAGATTGGAACTATGGTAGGCTACATCGAATCATTTTTGATTACCTCTATCAGGAAGCCAAATGGCAACCTAATCAGGTCAGGGTGGCAGAAGAGGCGGGAGAACTCTTGGCAGCAGTGGGCTTTTTTCCGCAAGCGTTGGAGTTGGAAGGAATTATTGTGAAGGCAGGAGCGATCTCCCCGGTGGTCACAGCACCAACTGCCAGAGGAGGAGGATTAGCACGTCATTGTATATCTGCCGTGGAAGCAGAGCTGTGTCGGCAAGAGTTTCCACTGGCTTTTTTGTGGGGTTTGCCGGAATATTATCCACGCTTGGGATATGTGCCATTGCTACCGCGCTATAAGACGAAACTGAATGTTATCGGCGAACTGGATTTTACTTTATCTCAAAATGTAACCTTACGTGAAGTACGGAATGAAGATTGCGCTCCAATTGCAGCTTTATATGCAACAGATCCAGTGCGTTGGTTAAAACCAGTACGTAATCTTGCTTGGTGGCAGGCGCGTTTCATGGAGCTAGATCAGCCTTATGGTTGGGAGCGAGAGTATCCTTTTATCAAACGGGAGCATTTCTTGGTGGGTGAAGTTGCTGGGGCGGTCGTTGGTTATTGTTACTTGAAGTTTGAAGAAAATTTAAAACGAGTGACCGTGTTAGAAGGGACAGCAATCAATCTGGAAGCTGCGTTTAATCTGGTGAAACTTTTGTTAAAGGAGAGACTCCCGACTGATTGGGAGCTTGATTTGCGTGGGACACCAGAACATTTTTTAAATATGGCAGCGGCACATTTGGGAGGAATTCATCTGGCACCAGCACCGCGTGCAGGGATGATTAAAATTCTTAATTGGCAGCAATTCTTAAAAAGGATCTTGCCCTTATTGCAAAGAAGAGTTACTGTGGATTGGTTGCTGATGATTACTGAAAAATTATTTGAAATTCATGATTATACCGGTAGATTAGTTTTGCGAGTTTTGTTGGATGATACTTTGTGTGAATCTGCCTTGACGCGGGTGATTTTTGGTTTGTATGATGCAACTGATTTAAGCCTTTTGCAACTTGAATGGGATGATGCGATGGTCTTATTTCCTAAGCGTGCTCCGTTTATCTGGGATCAAAATTATATTTATTGAATTTGGTGCTGAGAAAGGAATACATACTATGAAACGAATTGCACTAACTAAAGCAGCAATTATTACTCCTTTTATCTTGATTCCGGAAGGAACGGTGGTTATTAACGGACGTAAAATAGAAGCAGTAGGTTCAGCGACGGAGCTCTCGATTCCCAGTGATGCGCGAGTAGTTGACCTAGAAGGATTGATGGTGACGCCAGGTCTGATTGACCAGCATTTGCATGGTGGCAGTGGGTCGGAAGTGATGGATGGTTCTCCTGAAAGTATAATTCGGATTGCTAAATTTCACGCCACGCATGGGGTAACTTCTTTTCTGGCGACGACTCTGGCAGGAACACCTGAGCAGTTGGCGCGGGTGGCGGGGGCAGTGCGAGAGCTGGAGAGAATTAATTATAAAGGGGCTCATTGTCTGGGACTGCATCTGGAGGGACCATTTCTCTCGGAAAAGTTTGCTGGGATTAACAATTCATTGCACTTAAGAATGCCACTAATTGAAGAAATAAACTATCTGCAGCAATGCAGTAATTATCGATTAAAATTAGTGACGATGGCGCCAGAACTGCCCGGAGCTTTGGAGCTAGCCCGTCAATTAACCACACAAGGGATTAGAGTCTCCTTGGGACATACTGATGCTGATTATCAAACGGCATTAACGGCAATTGAAGCAGGTTTTAGTGGGGTGACCCATTGTGGGAATCAGATGCGGACTTTTTCGCCATATGAGCCGGGCTGTTTTGGGGCAGCGTTAGCACGACCAGAGTTGGCGGTGGAGTTGATTGTGGATGGTATTCATTTGCATCCAGCTACAGTAGAGCTGATCTGGCGTGCTAAAGGGACGGAGCGGTTGATTTTGGTCTCTGATGCGATGCCACCAACGGGATTACCTGATGGAATGCATCAAATTACTGATGGTAGATTGGTTTTGAGTGAGGGCGATTTGCGGAGTAGTGATGGTAGAGTGAGGGTGAGTAATCTGACCTTGGAGAAAGCAGTCCAGCAGATGCTGCAAGATACTGGTTGTGAGCTGACGGAGGCAGTGCGGATGGCAACCTATAATCCCGCGCGACATTTAGGGATTAATCAATGGAAGGGTAGTCTCGTGCCGGGGAAAGATGCTGATTTGATTGTGATGAATTCGGATTTTGAAGTACTGATGACCATGGTGGATGGTGAAGTGATTAGTGGCTTAATTAATTTGGAGTAAATACATATTTTATACTTGAATTCAAGCGTTATTTCCATTATACTTAATGAAAATTATTAAGAAACGGAATTGAAAAGTAACGATGGTACAGTATTTTGATTATTTACCAGCCGAACCAAGTGAAGCTTTGATTTTGCATCGCTTGGGCTACCACAAACAGACTACTGTTTTGGAGGAAGGGCATCAGAAGGTGCTAACCGCAGGACTTCGTGAAGGAAAGTTGCTTTGTCAGATTCGTGGTGCCTTGGGACGATTTCGGATTATTGCCCGCAGTTCGGAAAGTGTTACGCTTGAAAATGGGGCAGTGTTACATAGTAAAAGCTTATCGAGCCTTTTGGCTGAAAGTGATGAGGTAAGCTTGATGGCAGCCACCGCCGGAGCGGAGATTGTGGCACGAATTCTCTTTGAGATTCAAGCAGGTGATCCGGTTTTGGGAGTAATTTTGGATTCGATTGCGGCACAAACAGTAGATGCTGGTTTGAATTTTTTAAGCCAATTTACGAATAAATTTTTAGCGCGTGAGGGAAAGAAGCTGACCAAACATCGGTACAGCCCAGGGTATGGTGATCTAGAACTAACCGCGCAATTGATCATCTTTGAGATGCTAAATCTGGATAAGCTAGATCTGTCGTTGACGGAAAAATATATGTTAGTCCCTGAAAAATCGGTTTTGGCAATTGCGGGAATAGAAGGAGTAAGATGAGATGAAACGTGCTTTTTTTCGAGAATTAATTGCAGAAAAGATTTTAGTACTGGATGGCGCAACTGGAACCGAGATGCAGAAACGCGGCATGCCGCTAGGGGTCTGCCCGGAACAATGGGTGCTTGAGAATCCACAGTTACTAAAAGAGGTACAGCAAGAGTATTTCACGGCAGGGGCAAATCTGGTCTATACTTTCACCTTTGGAGGCAATCGCATAAAGCTGGAGGAGTTTGGATTGCAGGACAAGGTGGTTGAGCTTAATGCTGAGTTAGCCAAGCTTTCCAGAGAGGTGGCTGGTAGTACTGGATATGTAGCAGGCGATCTGGCGCCAACTGGTAAATTTGTTAGTCCTTTTGGAGAGATGCCGTTTGAGACCGCAGTGGAGATCTATAAAGAGCAGGTCAAAGGGTTACTCTTGGGTGGAGTCGATCTCTTTGTGATTGAAACGATGCTGGATATCCAAGAAGCACGTGCGGCATTATTAGCAGTGCGAGAGAGCTGTGATTTGCCAGTGCTGGTTAGTATGACCTTTGATGAGACGGGAAGAAC
>JBFYZC010000191.1:0-5489 GCA_041309705.1 Bacillota bacterium
CCTTCAATTATAAAATAGGAAGAAATTAAAGTTGTATACAAGGATGAATCTTTTACTTCAATACCACGATCGACCAAGACAACCGGGATTTTTTTCTTTTTAACTTCTGTAAGAACTGTATCCCAACCAGTTTCGACGACCGGAGCAAGGATGATGCCGTTTACTTTTTGAGCAATAAAAGAACGAAGTGCTTTGATCTGGTTCTCTTGTTTGCCTTGAGCATCGGAGAATTTCAAGGTAATGCCTAATTTGGTAGCTGTTTCTTTCATTGATTGAGTTTCAGCACCACGCCAACCACCTTCAGCACCAATTTGTGAAAAACCAATCACGAGTTTTTTGGATGCGCCTAAAGCAGTGACGCTCATAGCTAAAGATAAAGCCAGACAGGAAACGATACCGATTTTGGTTCCTTTTTTCATTAACAAACACCTCCGCATAAAATTGAAAGAATCATTTTTACATCAGGGAGATTGGAAAATTTATAAATTACGAATGTATTTATTACTTTTTAGTAACAATACAATTTTTCAAAAGACCCTGATGTGTTTTCTTTAGATTAATAATAATGCTTAATGATGAAAAAATGAATCAAGCATCTTTTGAAAATAATTAATTTTTTTTTTAGGTTAGGTAAAGATTGGGTTAAATATTTGTTGATGAAAATTGGGATCAACTGTAATTTATAGTACTTCTTTTGTTTGATTGCGATATTCAGTGGGAGAGAATCCAACATGTTTTTTAAAAATAGTACTGAAATAAGTAGGATTATTATAGCCAACTTGATATGAGATCTCATATGTCTTGTAATTACTGAAGGTTAATAATTCTTTTGCTTTATTGATACGCAGATTGGTTAAAAAATCAATGAAACTGATGCCTAATTCTTGTTTAAAGATCAGACTAAAATAACAAGGGCTAATATTTACCTGCGATGCAACATCTTCCAGTGAAAGATTATCTAGGTTATAGTTTTTGGAGATGTATTGCTTCGCTTTTTCAAGCACTAAACCAAACTTTTTTTCACGATTAAATTCAATAAATTGTGCAATTTTAGTTAAAGCAGTTAATAGTTCGTCGTTCATCTCTTGAATTGTTTGACGAGTAAAGATTTGTTGAAAGACTGTTAACGGATCATCGAAAATTTGTTCTGGCGTAGCGCCAATCTCACGTAAGATCTGTAAAGCTTGACGAAAGATATTACCAGCAACTATTTGCATCCAAAAATAGGAATTTTCTCCCAAGGTACTAATATTTGTTAAAATTGTTTGCAATTTTGTTTTGATTAAAGGTAAATCTGATAAACGAACCATCTCAATTAACTCGGCTTCATCAATCAGTTTTAATTCAATTTCGTCTGAGATTTTAGTTTCTAGTCGATTGAAGAAGATCTCACGGTTTTTTCCGAGAATAAATTTGTTACTCATTGCTTTGAGAGCTTCCTGATATGATGAGGATAATCGCTTCAAAGGATAAGTAGTTCCAATGCCGATGGTAAAGGTTGCTTGAATACTTTGGTTAACTACTTCACGTAAGGTTTTAATTAAAAAGCGAGCTTTTTCTTCGCATAATGAACTGTTGTGTTCTAGAATAATAATTGCATACTCACAATATTTTTCCTCGTAACAATAATAACTCTCAGCTAAAACAGTTTTTTTAATAATTTCCGTCAAACTTTTTTCAAAACTACGTCTTTCGGGATCGGACATCTTTTCAATTAGTAAATAGTAGTTATCTAACTGGAGCAGCATCACTAGACCAATGGATTTTTCGAATTTAATCAGATCTAGCTCTTTCATATGCTCGGATAATTCGAACGATTCTAATTTTTCATAGATTAAATCTTTGAAAAAATGTTCAATAAGTAATGGTTGACGTTCTGCCAATTTTGTTTGCAGGTTAAGCAAAGCTGATTCCTGCTGGTACTGTTCTTCATGTTTTTTTTGAATATTTTTTAAGGTAAGTATTACTGCTTCCAGATCTATGGGTTTCAAAAGATAATCATAAGCCCCTAATTTAATTGCGCGCTGAGCGTATTGAAATTCATCATGTCCAGTAATAATGATGATATAGATTTCAGGATATTTCTTTTTAATTTTTTCAATAAACTGCAAGCCATCCATAAAAGGCATTCGAATATCAGTAATGATCAGATCGGCTTGAGTAGTCGCTACTACTTCCAAGGCATCCAGACCATTTTCTGCTTCTCCAACTATTTCCATATTTAAACTTTCCCAGTTGATTTCTTGGCGTAATCCATCACGAATAATCACTTCATCATCGATTAAAACTACCTTAAGCATTAGTATCTACCTCCACTAGTTGCGGGATTTTTATTGTGACTTTGGTACCAATTTCAAATTGACTGGAGAAACTCAGTCCATAATCATCTCCAAAATAGATCTTAATACGTTCATGAACATTTTTAACTCCATAACTATCAAGTTTAACTCCAGGTTGATTTTCAAGGGTATTTTTTAAGGCAATCAATTCTTCAGGTGTCATGCCACGACCAGTATCTGCGATTTCGATCAATAAATCATTAGCAAGTGCAGAAACACTAATACTGATCATTCCTGGTTCTTTTTTTAATTTAATCCCATGATAGATGGCATTTTCTACTAGGGGTTGCAAAATTAGTTTTAAAACTTGGTAAGAGCCCAAAGCTTCAGGAAGATCGATTGTAAAAGATAGTTTACTTTGATAACGAATTTGCTGAATCAATAAATAACTGCGCACATGTTCTAGCTCTTCGCTAAGGGTAATTATTTCATGTCCGCGACTGATTCCAATCCGAAACAATTTAGTTAAGGCAGTGACCATAGTTTGGACATCTTGGTTGCGTCCAGCACGAGAAAGCCAGATGATTGAGTCCAGAGTATTATAGAGAAAATGAGGATTAATCTGTGCTTGCAAAGCTTTTAGTTCCGCTTTGCGTAACGCTTGATGTTCTTTGTGAACTTTTGACATTAGGTTTTTAATCTCTTCAATCATCAGATTAAAACTCTTGCCTAGCTGCCCAATTTCATCATCATATTTAACTTTCATGGTGACGGAGAGATCTCCTGCTTCAACCAGTTTCATCAGTTCCATCATGCGTCTCAATGGAGTGACAACACTACCTGCGATTGTCCAGGTGGCAAAGACGGCAATAATTGAAATTATAATCAAGATAATAATGATGATCAATCCCATAACTGAACTGTCATTAGTTAGAGCATGCTTGGAGAGAATTCCGACACATTTCCATCCTGGAATTGAAAGATTTTGGTAGATCACCATGTTTTTTTGACCCGAAAGAGTGGTAGTGAAATTTAAAGTATATTTTACTTTATTATTAGTGGGAAGTCTGCCAAGGGGAATTTTTTTGAGAATCATGGTTGGATCATGATGAGCGAGAATTTGATTAGAGTTATTCAGTAAACAAGTATAGCCCAATTTTCCCAAACGAGTTCCGGTAATCTTTGTTAACAAGGTGCTTTCAATATCAATGATTACTACACCAACAATACTACCATTAGCTTTGTCGATAATGGGATAGCCGAGCGAGATTAATGGTTCATCAATCGTTTCAACTACAAATGAATCATGATGAGTACTAAACCAGACTGGTTTTTTAGTTCGAATGACCTCTTGATACCATGCAGTTTCTTTTAAAGTTTCTTTTTTAGTGGAATAAAAGTTCGATTTATATTTGCCACCATTAGCCCCAATGACATAGAAGCCGAAGAATTCATTGCGAAAATTACTTTGAATATAGGCAAGATGGGTATCGATCATTAAATCATTTGAGTAACGAAGAGAGATGTCAGTATGAAGTGGTTGACGTAAGGTTTTTTGAATCAGATTGTCATCAGCAACCATGCCGGCTACTTTGTAAGCATCAGCAATTAAATTATTGGTCTCGCTGACGATTTGACTAATCATCTGGGTACTAAATTGAACTGAACGTTCTGTAAGCACATTATATAAGATTGAATAGGCGATAATCCCAATTAAAATGATGGGAAGAATTGTGACGAGACCAAAATAGATTAACAGACGTGAGCGTAAAGAAAGATTAGCAAATGATTGTTTCATGATTAGCCTCAATCTAGGTTTTACTGGTTTTTTGAATCATAAGTTATATATATCAATTATTAAATTGACTGTTTTTGGTAAGCAGAAAAGTAATTTCTAACAAGTAAGATTCCTTATTTTTCGTCAAGATCCTGCATTTTTTATGAAATGAAATTTTCACTGGATCGTCTAGAAGATTTTACTGTGAAAGTATATAATTATCTTGATGTATGATATAATCATTAGCAGAAATTAGAAAGGTTGGTTGTAAAAATGAGGCGGGAGAGCAAGCAAGTCCTAGTAGGAAAGATCCCGATTGGGGGGACAAGCCCAATTACAGTTCAGTCAATGACGAATACTGATACACGTGATCAAACGCGTACTTTAATACAGATTAAAGAACTAACCCAAGCGGGATGTGAGATCATTCGTCTGGCAGTACCAGATGAGGAAGCGGCTCATAATTTAGCAGCTTTCGTCGCCGCGAGTGAGGTTCCGCTAGTTGCCGATATTCATTTTGATTATCGCCTCGCGCTGATTGCCCTAGAAGCAGGGGTGGCAAAATTAAGAATTAATCCTGGGAATATCGGGAGTAAAGATAAGGTAAAGCTGTTGGCGCGTGAAGCAAAGGCAAGACAGATTCCAATTCGGATTGGAGTAAATGCGGGTTCACTAGAAAAGGAGCTGTTGGAGCGCGAGGGTGGACCAACCGCTGCGGCAATGGTGGAGAGTGCTTTGCGTCATGTGCGTCTCTTGGAAGATGAAGATTTTACTGAGATCATCATCTCTTTGAAGGCTTCGAATGTGCCGTTGACGGTTGAAGCTTATCAGTTACTCGCGACTCAAGTACCTTATCCGTTGCATATTGGAATTACTGAGGCAGGCACCTGGTTTACGGGATCGATTCGTTCATCATTGGGGCTAGGAATTCTTCTGGCAGGAGGAATTGGTGATACCTTACGCGTCTCCTTGACTGGTGACCCGGTACGTGAGGTCAGAGTGGGACGTGAGATCTTGCAATCTCTGGGACTGCGGCAGTTTGGAGCCAGCGTAGTCTCCTGTCCCACCTGTGGTAGATGTCGAATTAATCTAGAGCAACTGGCAGAAGCAGTAGAACAGTTAGTCCTACCAATCAGCCAGCCTTTAAAGATAGCAGTAATGGGTTGTGCGGTCAATGGACCAGGTGAGGCACGGGAGGCGGATCTCGGTGTCGCGGGTGGTCAGGGTGAAGGGTTGATCTTTCGTAAAGGTAAGGTAGTTAGAAAAGTTCCGGAAAACGAGATTCTGATGGCGTTGCAAGAAGAATTGCAAAAGTTGACGCATCTTTAGAGGCAAGAAGCGGGAAATAAAAATTTATAGCGAGCGTAGGTGTGAGCAAGTGGAAACGCAGCGAAGAGTAGTGTATACCAACGGAAAAGATCAAGGTTTTATTG
>JBFYZC010000192.1:0-5355 GCA_041309705.1 Bacillota bacterium
TCCCTTTCCCAGTTGCACCATGTGCTACCGCATCGGCGCCTTCTTGCAGCGCAATCTCGACTTGCCGTTTCGCAATTACCGGACGTGCCACCGAGGTACCCATCAGATATTTACCTTCATAAACCGCACCTGCCTTGAGCATCGGAAAGACAAAATCCTTGACCAGCTCTTCTTTAAGATCTTCAATATAGATCTTACTTGCCCCGGTTTTAATCGCCTTCTCCTCTAATGGCTCTAGCTCCTCGCCCTGCCCGACATCCGCCGCGTAAGCAATCACTTCACAACCGTAATTCTCCTTTAACCAAGGAATAATAATCGAGGTATCCAATCCTCCCGAATATGCTAAAACTACTTTCTTCGCTTGCTGACTCATCGTGCTTCCTCCCTTATGTATATTAAAATTTATAACAATATTTCAACTTTAGGCGCAAAGTTCGTTGCCATCGTCCAACAGACTGCTTTGCCATTTTTCAAACGAAATACTTTGAAAGTTGCATAGAAATTTTCTAATGCACCAGATTCTCTCCATGGCTTAAGGAATTGTCGTGAAGGATGGGCGCAGATCTCATCTTTAAATGCATTATCATCAACTTCTTCCAATTCATCAAAGACTCTAACCTGGATATTATTTTTAAAGTCATTAAAACATAGTTCAACTTTTTTATTTTTCATAATCTGTTGATAGACATCCTTCATCGCTCCAGTATGAAAAACAATTCCTTCTTGATCTGCTCGATAAAGCAACATCGCTCTGCAACGAGGTTGATCATCTTCAACCGTTGCCAAATGAAAAGCAGGATTATTCGTCATTAGTTCATATAATTCTTCTTTTTGCATCAAAAAACTCCTTATTTTAAAAAATTTAATCCAAAAAACTAAAATTGCTTTAAAACACCCTTCATAATTGCCAATCCCTCATTTAATTCTGCCTCAGAGATATTCAATGCTGGTAAAATCCTGATCGTCTGCTCATTCACTGCATTCACTACCAAGCCCGCCTTGAGACACGCAAGCATCACTTCTTTACTGGAGACATTCAGTTCCAAAGCTCGCATTAAACCCAAGCCACGTTGTCCTTTGATGACTGGTAGTTCCTGCTGCCATGCTGCCCAGGTTGCAGCAATCAGCTCTCCCTTACGCTCAATCTCTGCTAATAATCCCGGAGCTTGTAGTAGCTTCAAGGTTGCCAGACCCGCCGCATACGCCATTGCGCCACCACCAATCGTGGTGCTGTGATCCCCCGGTTGGAAGAGATCGGCTTTCTCATTTACCAGTAATGCTCCGCAGGGAATCCCCCCGCCCAAACTTTTAGCAATCGTCACCACATCGGGCTTAATCCCATAATGTTCATAAGCAAAATACTTCCCGGTTCGCCCCAGTCCCGTCTGTACCTCATCTACAATTAATAACAGTTGATGTTCCTGACAGAGCGCCATGATTCCCTGAATAAATTCTGGAGTGGCAGGATTGACCCCACCCTCACCCTGTACCAATTCGAGCATCAAGGCACAAGTTTGATCAGTGATTGCCTCTTTCCAAGCAGCTAAATTATTAAATTCCGCATATGAAAAACCCGGCACAATTGGCTGAAACGCCTCCTGATACTTTGGCTGTCCCGTCGCGGAGAGTGCTCCCAAGGTACGACCATGAAAAGAGCCTACTGCGGTAACGATCTGAAACTTCCCGCCCAATTTTTCTTTACCATATTTACGGGCTAATTTCAAAGCGGCTTCATTGGCTTCCGCGCCACTATTGGCAAAAAAGACCTTCTGATATCCCGAAAGCTCTTGCAAAGCTTCTGCGAGTTGAATCTGCTCTTCCAAATAAAAATAATTCGAGACATGCAGCAGTTTACCAGCTTGATTCAGCATCGCTGCCGTAATCTCCGGATGGCTATGTCCAAAATTTAATACTGAGATTCCGGTTAAAAAGTCAAGATACTCTTTGCCATCCGCATCCCAGAGATGCGAACCCTGACCACGGGTAAAAACTACTGGCAACCGCCCCACATTTCGCATCATCGTTGCTGCTCCAGTCTGCAGATAATCATCCTGTCTCATCATTAACACCACCTTTCTTACCTTACAACCATCGTCCCAATTCCTCGATCAGTCAAGATTTCTAATAATAATGAATGTAACTGTCGCCCATCAATAATATGTGTTCGGTTAACCCCGCCTCGCAGAGCAGTAACACAGGCTTCCACTTTAGGAATCATCCCGCCTTCAATCTTCGCTTCATTAATCATCTGATAAGCCTGCTCAATCTTTAACGCTGAGATCAAACTGGATTTATCTGCATAATCCGCAAAGATCCCTTCCACATCAGTCAGCATAATCAGCTTCTCCGCCTGCAAAGCAGCTGCTAATTCACCCGCCGCAGTATCAGCATTAATATTATAGCTCATCCCATCAGTTCCGACCCCAATCGAAGAGATCACTGGGATATAGTTCTGAGCAATCAACTGTTCTAAAATAGTGGTATTAATCTGCGTGACTTCTCCAACAAAGCCGATATCTGGGATTTCACCATTAAAACCATCTGGCAGAGTTGGCGTTGTCTGCTTCGCCATTAACAGATTCGCATCCTGTCCGGAAAGTCCAACTGCTTTCGCGCCCAACAGATTTAATTGTGCTACGATCTCCTTATTCAACTTCCCGACCAAGACCATCTGGACGATCTCCATCGTCTCGGCATCAGTAATCCTTAGTCCTTGAAAGAATTCCGACTGTTTCCCGACCCGTTTCAGCATTTGAGTAATCTCCGGACCACCACCATGAATCACTACCGGATTAATTCCCAATAACTTCAGGAGTACAATATCCTGCATCACCCCATGCTTTAACTCCTGATTGATCATCGCATTACCGCCGTACTTTACCACAAAAATTTTATTGTAATAAGTCTGAATATACGGAATTGCCTCAACCAAAATCTGCGCTTTCATAATTAAATCTTCCATTATCCGTTCACTCCCAAACCACAAATTCCGTCATTTTCCTTTAAATTCTCTTAAATTCCATCAAGTACGATAATCACCATTAATCTTGACATAATCATAACTGAGGTCACAAGTCCAGACTACTGCATTTCCGAGACCATGACCAACTTCAATTCGAATTAGTATTTCTTTCTTGCTTAGAATTTCTTTGGCAATCGCTTCATCAAAAGCTAAACCAACTCCACCCTGACAAACCAGAAGATCCCCTAGATAAATATTAGTATTCATCGGGTCAAACTCAACTCCCGCATAACCAACTGCCGCTAGAATCCTTCCCCAATTAGCATCCTCACCAAACAAAGCCGTCTTCACCAAGCTGGAGGTGGCAACTGACTTCGCGATCTGCGTCGCCGCTGCCTCAGAAGCCGCACCGGAAACCTTGATCTCCACAAATTTGGTAGCCCCTTCACCATCACGCGCCAGCATCTTGGCTAACTCTTGGGCGACAAAAATTAACCCTGCTAAAAATTCCTGATAAGCCTGATTAACCTCGGTGATTTTAGGATTATCTGCCAAACCATTCGCCAAGACAAAAAGGCAGTCATTTGTGCTGGTATCACCATCAACGGTAACTCGATTAAATGAAACTTCAGTAGCTCGGATGAGTGCTTGTTGTAATAGCGCATGCTCAATATCTAAATCAGTCGTAATTACGCCGAGCATCGTTGCCATATTGGGATGAATCATTCCAGAACCCTTCGCCATCCCACCAATATGCACCTTTACTCCAGCTACCTCTAATTCAACAGCAATCTCTTTGACAAAGGTATCCGTAGTCATGATCGCTGTTGCAGCTGCTTGATACCCAGCTTTACTCACCCAACTAGCCGGCTGCGACAAGACTGCGCTAATCTTCTCTACTGGCAAAGGGACGCCAATCACACCCGTTGAAGCTACCAGTACCGTTGGAGGCTCAATTTGCAAACATTTAGCAGTGGCGTTCGCCATTTCTTGCGCTGCTTGCATACCTTGTTCTCCCATACAGGCATTGGCATTGCCACTATTCAGTACTACTGCCCGAGCAAAGCCAGAGACTAATTGTTGCTGCGAGAGTACCACCGGAGCTGCTTTTACCTGATTAGTGGTAAAGACCCCTGCTGCTACTGCAGGACACTCCGAAAAGACTATCGCTAAATCTGGTTTACCATTTTTTTTAATGCCCGCTACAGTTCCACCGGCTTGAAAACCTGCTGCCGCGGTTACCCCGCCCTCAATTATTTGCATCTGCATTCCCACCTTTATCTTCTCAAGGATAGAGCGCCCAATTTTCCAGACCCATTGCTTCTGGAAGGTCGCACATGATATTCATATTTTGAATCGCCTGTCCCGCAGCACCTTTGACCAGATTGTCAATTACTGAGACCACGATCACCTGATTGGTTCGTTCATCAACTCGTACACCTAACATACAGAAATTTGTTCCAGTGACCATCTTTAGCTCTGGTAAACCTGGAGCACGCATAACCTTTACAAATGGTTCACAGCGATAAGTCTCACAGAAGAGCTCCTCGACCTCAGTCGTGGTGACTTTCTTAGTTAAAGTAAAATGGAGTGTGCTCAAGATTCCCCGCGAAACAGGGAGTAAATGTGGGGTAAATGAGACTAACAATTCTTTTTTAGCAATTAAACTCAATTCTTGCTCAATCTCCGGTGTATGACGATGTCCAGTCACTTTGTAAGCTTTAAAATTCCCAAACAACTCTGGGTAATGATAATCCAGCTCTGCTTTGCGACCCGCACCCGAGACTCCCGATTTGGCATCAATAATGATTGGCTGCGCTGCAACCAAACCTTCTTTTAACAAAGGGAAACTGCCCAAGATAATACTGGTGGGATAGCAGCCGGGATTCCCTACCAGATTGGCTTCACGAATCTCTTGCCGATGCAACTCGGGTAGACCATAGACTGCATTTCTCGTAAGCTCTGCCGCTGAATGTTGATGTTGATACCAGGTTTCAAAGACCTCTGGCTCGCGAAAACGAAAATCCGCCCCCAGATCAATCACTCGCTGTCCGTTGGCTAGCAAGTCTGGAGCCAGCTTCATCGCCACTCCATGTGGTACTGCTAAAAAGACCACTTCACAGCCTGCCACTGCTGCCGCGGAATCAGAACCAGTAAAACATGGACCATTCCAACCATTAAAACTTGGAAAGACCTCCTCCAAACGTTTCCCTTCATGAGTTCTGGAAGTGATTGCAGTTACCTCAATCTTTGGATGTTGTGATAAGAGACGTAAAAGCTCGCCTCCAGTATATCCCGAAGCCCCAATAATTCCAATCTTAATCATTTTCTCTACCCCTTTCTCCTGAAATCAATCACCGATTATCTGTAAAGACTAATGCTTCTGGATCTAT
>JBFYZC010000193.1:0-4478 GCA_041309705.1 Bacillota bacterium
ACTATGTAATTGACCATAGTAATGATAGTAGACACCCGTAGTTGGTTCAGTGGTTGGTTCGGTCGTTGGTTCGGTCGTTGGTTCAGTCGTTGGTTCGGTCGTTGGTTCAGTCGTTGGTTCAGTTGGAATAATAATTATCTCATCAGAATCCATCTCATGACTACCTAGAGATTCGAAAGTATCCTTAGGATAACCATCCCACTCAACTGCTGGATCAAAAGCATCAGTTACATCCAGATCGCCACTAATAACAGTCTTTTTACGCACCAGAGTAAAGTCAAGTGTTTTTATGTTGCCACTTCCCCAGCCTCCACTGGGTTTGTCACCTCTTTTACCAAATGAATCAACAACATCCTCAGCATGTTTCAAAACCAGAGCATCATCGCCATTAAAATTCATTGTCATGCTGGTAGTGACCAAATCAGCTTTAGCTTTTAAAGCTTCACTGGCACTAGCATTAACGATTACAAAAGTCTTACCATGCTCCAAAATCTTTGAGGTTTCCGATAATTTCAGAGTATATCCTGGTTCTAGCTCTGTTTTCCCATTACAATAATTATTCAAAGTATATTCTGCCAGATCAATCGCATGTCCGGTTCCGTTATAGAGTTCGATTGCCTTGTTATTACTCGAACCCTCTACATACTCGGAGATAATCAGTTCGGTAGCAGTTGCACCTACCCAATAGTTTGGTAGAAAAGCAACAACAAACAATAAAATCAGAAACGCTTTCAGATAACCGTTACTCCTTTTAATTTTCCGATTCAATTTTTAACCCCCTAATTTGGTTGATTTAGTATAAATTAAAAATAACTAAACATAATTATACTATAAATAAAGATTATTAATCTACCATTTACATAAATTTAAATTTAAATTATTTGCAGGCAAATGTTTTGTTATACTTTATAAAAAAGTATTATTTTGAATATTAAAAAAGCAACACTCAGATGAATGTTGCTTCAAAAAAAGTTAATAAAATAGCTATTTTTATAATCTTGGGTCAACTGGCTCACTCTCTAAGGCTAATACTCCAAAAACACACTCATGTACTCGGTATAATGGCTCTTGTCGTACAAAACGTTCTAGTGCTTCCATTCCTAAAGCAAACTCCCGTAATGCCAGAGAACGTTTTTTACTTACCGAACGCTTACGTAAACGTTCTAAATTCTCTGAAATCGTATACTCAGGTCCATAGATAATTCGTAGATACTCCTGACCACGACATTTCACTGCTGGCTGCACCAGTTCTTTCTCTGTTTTCACAATGAAATCCAATGGTTTGACCACCATTCCTTCGCCGCCCTGCCGCGTCAATTCTTCCCACCAGGAAATCCCCATCGCCTCACTCGCTGAATCATTTAGATCAACCAATTTATAATTAGTAGCAATAATCAATTCAGGATCAGCTGCCGCCAACTCGGCTAAAGTATGCATCTGCCAGAGATGATCCTGCTCGGTATAAGTCTTACCTTCGGCCGCCAAGAGATGAAATGGCGCTAATTTCAAATCTTCAATTGACTTCACCGACCAACAGTATTTCTGATAAGCTACCACGTACTTTGAGAGCAATTCTGAGCGCAAAGCAAATTTCTCTGGTAATTTACCCAGCTCAATTCCGTTCGCTGCTGCCATTTCCAAAAGTCTGGTGGCCTCTGTTAAAGCAACCGTTCCTGCTACTCCGACTGGCGCATACTGTTCCTGCAATAACGTTTGTGCCTTAGCCGACCACGGCATCAGTTCACAGTCAAAACAGAACCACTCCGTCTGAAAGCGTTCCCAAAAACCTGCTTTGGTCAACGCAGTCTGGATACGCGTAATAAATTCTGCTGCTAATTCCTCTTCCAAAAAGAAATGTCGTCCTGTCCGCGTATAGCAAACTCCCGCGCTGCCATCTTTAATCCAAAATCTCTTGGAAGCCACTTCCGGGGAATGACAGACGACCACTACCGCCCGCGAGCCCATATGTTTTTCTTCACAAACTACCTGAGTCACACCACGCTTACGAAAATAATTAAAGGCTTCACGTGGATGCTCCAAAAATCCATTCTCTTCTGAAGTTTCCGTAGGGGACATTGTCGGTGGGAGATAGATCAGCCAATGCGGATCAACTGCAAAACGACTCATCACTTCCAAGGCTGCTAAAGCATTCTCTTCCTGAATTGTAATATTATGATACAATCTAGTTTCAAGGATTCGTTTTCCCAGTACGTCCTCAATTTTTAAGGCGTCGTCAGCCACACGCAACTTAGCTGGAACTACGGTTGTTTCTGCTAAAAATGGTTTCGCTGGTTCATAGTAAGTCTGAAATGCCGAAACACTCACCAGTTCTTTCTCGGGATAACGCAGGGCAGTTAATTTCCCACCAAAAACACAACCTGTATCGAGATTAATCGTCCGATTCAACCACTTTGCTTCTGCCACCGGGGTATGTCCATAGACAACCAGCGCTTTGCCACGATAATCAGCTGCCCAATGATAGCGTACTGGCAACCCAAATTCATCTGTTTCGCCCGTCGTTTCACCAAATAATGCAAATTCTCGCACTACCTTAGAGCTACGCCCTTGATACTCCTCTTTCATGCCCGCGTGAGCCACCACCAGCTTGCCATCATCTAAAATGTAATGGCTAATCAGCCCATTCAAAAATTGCTTCACTTCGTCCAGAAATTCTGGTGATTCTTCTGCTAATTGTGCTAAAGTCTCAGCTAATCCATGTATCACCTGTACGTTTCGTCCTTCAAGTTTTCGTACTAATTTCCGCTCGTGATTCCCAGGAACACAGAATGCAGTTCCAGCTCGCACCATTCCTAGCACTAGCTTTAAAAGTGGCACAATTTTCGGACCCCGATCCACTAAATCACCCAGAAAGATTACTTTGCGTCCCGCGGGGTGAATTACCACAAAATTATCCGCACCAATTTTCCCACTAAACTGATAACCTAAATTTTTTAATAATAATTCTAACTCTTCATAACAACCATGCAAATCACCAATGATATCAAACGGACCATGCTCTGCTTGAAGATTATTCCAGAGAGGTTCCCGTTCCAGCGTGACACTCTCCACCTCTGCGAGACTCTTCAAGGTAAAGATCTTTCGAAATCCTTCCTTCCCCAAACCACGCAAAGAGCGATGCAGCTTCTGATACTGCTGTCGAATCACGTGTGAGCCAAAATTTCGATCCGTCCGAGCCTGATTCCGTTCGTGGCAGAGTGCTTCAGGGAGGTCAAAGACAATTGCCACTGGCAAACAGTGATACTCCCTAGCTAATTCAATTAAAGACTTTCGTGCTTCAGGTTGCACGTTGGTGGCATCAATTACAGTCAAACGACCTGCTTGCAAACGTTTGGCAGCAATAAAATGCAAGATCTCAAAGGCATCTTTAGTAGCATTCTGGTCATTCTCATCATCTGATACCAGACCGCG
The DNA here is from genome assembly GCA_041309705.1 of Bacillota bacterium. Classification (GTDB taxonomy): domain Bacteria; phylum Bacillota; class UBA4882; order UBA8346; family UBA8346; genus JBFYZC01. The sequence goes on from JBFYZC010000193.1 coordinate 3,430, forward strand.
ACAGACATCGGAAGAAATAATCTCGGTAGCTTTAAAATGCCGCCGCGCAAAACTAGATTTACCAGCGCCCGAAGGACCAATCAAAACTACCAAAGCCAATTCTGGTATAGTTATTCTCATTTTTTAAAAACCCCCATCTGCGTTGATGCACCCAATTCTACATCGACCTCACCAATTGAGCCAAAACTCACTTGATACCCATAAATTTCTGATATCTTGCTCGCCCAAGCTTGAAACTCGGCACGAGTCCATTCAAAACGATGATCTGAATGACGCAGATTATCTCCCAAGTTGGGATATTTCACGTTATATTCACGATTAGGTGTTGTAATTATCGCGATTGGTGGTTTAACAAATTCAAATAAAACCTTTTCAAAAGCAGCTAAACGGTTTAGATCCAGATGTTCAAGCACCTCAATCACCGTCACCGCATCATAGCCAGAAAAACGTTGGTCTTGATAAATAATTGAGCTTTGAAACAAACGAATCCGTTCCCGTTGCGCTGGTGATAATCTTTCCAGATTCAAGCGACGGGCTGCTTTTTCAAGTACCAGATGCGAGACATCCATCCCAGCTAATTCAGCAAAACAACGCTCTTTCATTAATAAGCTTAATAGTTTCCCTTCGCCACACCCCAGATCAATTACCCGTGATACTTCTAAATTCCGCAATACTTCTGCCACTGCAGTTAATCTTTGCTGATTAAGATTGGTTTTCGCTTCAAACTTTTCCTCATTAACTTCAGCTTGAAATTCAGTTACCACTTCGTCAGCTAACGTCTCTACCTGGCTTTCACTGGTTAAATCCTGCAACTGATGCAACGCCTGATTGATTAAGCTCTTTTTGCGTTTTAAATAACGATTCGTAATCAACTCTTTTTCTGGGTGGGTAGCCAGCCAACCTTTCCCATGACGGATTAGCTTCACAATCTCTTCCTCACCAATCCAGTAATGTTTCTTCACATCCAAAACCGGAATCAAAAGATACAAATGATTCAAGAGATCTAACAGACGCAACTTAGATTTTAAAGTTACAGTAAAATAGCGAAG
>JBFYZC010000194.1:0-3857 GCA_041309705.1 Bacillota bacterium
AATATATAGATCTTTCAGAAAATATCTTGATTAGTGAAAGGAGCGAGGTTTAAATGAAAAAATATTTATTGCTTGGTCTATTATTAATGTTAACTTTAACAGCTGTAGTTTGGGCGAATCCAGTTCGTGGCATGAAGGTGGGGACACTCTCTGGCCCGACGGGACTGGCGATGGTGAAGTTATTGGATGAGACGGGTGGAGCGGAGTTGGAGGTTTTTAAGAGCCCAGATCTGGTGGTCGGAAAGCTGGTGACGGGAGAACTGGATGCCGCGGCGTTACCAATGAATCTAGCGGCAGTGCTTTATAATAAAGGTGCTGATCTCAAGGTTGCCTCGGTCTTTGGTTGGGGCGTGATGTATGTAGTGAGCAGTGATTCCAAACTGAAACACTGGAAGGATCTGAAAGGGAAAGAAGTTTACGTGGCTTCGAAAGGGGCAGTCTCCGATCTGCTCTTGCGATATCTGTCAAGTAAGAATGGTTTAAATCTGGAAACTGAGCTTAAAATTCAGTATAGTGCTAGTCCGGTTGAGGTAGCCCAACTTTTGATCGCGGGAAAGATTCAAACAGCAGTCTTGCCAGAACCATGGGTAACTCAAGTGATGCTGAAAAACTCTAAGTTAAAGATTCGGCTTGATTATCAGAAGGAATGGCAACGGCTGGAGCGTCAGGGCTTGACCTATCCGCAGAGTTGTCTGGTGGTACGTGGGAAGTATGCCGCAGAGCATCCGGAGGCAGTAAAAGGTTTGCTGAAAGATCTGCAACGTTCGATTGGTTGGGTGCAAGCGCATCGCAAAGAGGCGGGTAGCTTGGCAGAGAAGTATGTTCAGATTGCACCGGAGACAGTGGTGCAAGGTTTGTCGCGTTGTAATCTAAAATATACTGAGGCTTTCAAGGTGCGTCGGGCAGTGGATTTGTTTTTGCAAAGATTATTGGAATATGCTCCAGAAGCGGTGGGAGGCAGACTGCCAGATGAGAACTTTTATTACCAGCCGTAAATGGTGGGGAGTTGTAGGAATTGCACTACTGCTGTTAGTTTGGGAGTTAGGGGCATTCTGGCTGCAACAGCCATTACTGCTCCCGACCCCACGTGCGGCATGGATCCAGATCGGACAGTTGGTACAAACGGTAAATTTCTGGCATCATCTTGGAGCAACGCTGATGCGTGGGTTAATTGGATTTGGGTTGGCATTCTTTGCTGGTCTGGGAGTAGGAGTTTTGGCAGGTTTTTTTGAAAATGTGGGCGAATTTTTTCGCCCTATTATTGTCGCGATTCGCAGTACCCCGGTGATGTCAGTGATTATTCTGGCGTTGATCTGGTTTAAGGGTGATTTGGTCTCGATTTTTGTGGTTTTTTTGATGGTCTTTCCCTTGATTGTACAGAATGTAATTTCGGGAATTGGAGCAGTAGAACGGGAGTTAATTGAGATGGTAAAGCTTTATAAGGTGCGACCCTGGCGTCAGTTGACTCGACTTTATCTACCTGCGTTGACTCCTTTTTTGGCGGCAGGTATTAGTGCTGGTCTGGGCTTGACCTGGAAGGTACTGATTGCCGCTGAGGTACTGGCTTATCCAACCTGGGGGATCGGGTCGCAACTGGATACTGCACGTACTTATCTGCAAACTGATCAAGTCTTTGCCTGGACATTGGTGGTTTTGGTGATTGGGTTAAGCTTGGATTATTTTTTTGATTGGGTTTTAAAACTGCCTTTTCGAAGCTGGCGAGGAATAAAGCATGATTAAAGTAACTAATCTTTCACATCACTATCAAGAGTTAGCGGTTTTGGAGCATCTGAGTCTGGAATTTCCTAAGCAACAGATTACCGCGATTTTAGGGCCATCGGGTTGTGGGAAGACTACTTTGCTGCATCTTTTAGCAGGATTAATGAAACCACAGCAGGGCGAGGTGACTTCGCTAACTAAGCTTAGTTATCTCTTTCAAGAACCGCGCTTATTACCCTGGTTGACGGTACGTGAGAATATTGCTTTGGTCTTGGAGACAGAACTGAGCCGTCAGGAGCTGGAATTAAAAGTAAACCAAGTCTTAAAAGCTACTGGGCTGATGAATTATGCAGCTTATTATCCAGCGCAATTAAGTGGTGGTCTGAAACAACGAGTGGCGATGGCGCGTGCTTTTGCTTATCCAGCCCCGGTACTTTTAATGGATGAACCTTTTAAATCGTTAGATCTGAAGATGCGTTTTCAATTAATGAAAGATTTTTTGCAACTCTGGGAGGAAGAGCCACGTACCGTAATTATGGTAACGCATGAGATTAAGGAGGCAGTCTTTCTGGGGCGGCAGATTTTGCTGTTTTCTGAGAAGCCAGTACAAACAGCGAAACAGTATTGGATTGAAAATGAGTATGCAACACGGTTTGAAAATGAACAATTACTCCGGTTGGAACAGGAATTATTTATGGAATTAGTTAGATGAATATATAGAACTGTAACGAGAGAAGGCTTTTTATTAATGATACAGAAATATTGGGCAAAATTTGGGCGAGATTATCAGTTTTTAGTTTTGGGCTGGCTGTTTCTGGGGATTACTTCTGGATTGTATGATTCGAGTTTCAATAATTATTTAAATGATATCTTTCATCTCTCAGCTAGATTGCGGAGTGTGATTGAGTTTCCCCGCGAATTGCCAGGGTTTTTGGTGGTCTTTATTACCGGATTATTGGTTTTGATTCCTGATGTGCGAATGTTGGGATTGGCACTAGGTTTGATTGGGGTAGGCTTGTTGGGTCAGTCAAGTTATCTCTGGCAGGCGAGTCCTTCATTTAATTGGATGGTCTTTTCAATGTTAATTTGGAGTTTTGGAACTCATCTCTCGATGCCCTACCTCTCAAGTGTACCTTTGAAGTATGCTAAAGAAGGTCGTACTGGAGAGATTCTGGGGAAATTAAGTGGGGTCAATACCACAGCTTATATTCTGGGCTGTGCTTTAATCTGGATTTTGATGGGTTGGTTGCATCTGAGTTATGATTGGGTCTTTCGGATTGCGGCATTGAGTGCTTTTTTGGCAGCTGGTTATATTTTGATGATTCCTGCGACCAAGAAGCGGCAGGCGAAGAAGTTCGAACTAATTTTTCGGAAGGAATATAAGTTGTTTTATGCTTTGAGTGTTCTATTTGGAGCACGGAAACAGGTTTTCTTGACTTTTGCGCCCTGGATTTTAGTGAAGATCTATCATCAGCCGGCAACGATCATTGCTACATTATTATTGATTTCGGCGGCTTTGGGAATCATTTTTAAACCCTGGTTGGGCAGAATGATTGACCGTCTGGGAGAACGTCAGATTATTATGACTGAATCGGCAATTTTGATCTTGATCTGTCTCGCTTATGGTTGGGCAGGACATTTGGGGTTGAAACAATATGCGATCTATTTAATCTATGGTTGTTTTGTAATGGATCAGCTCTTAATGGCGGTGACGATGGCACGAACCACTTATCTACATAAAAATTTAGTGGTAGCAACGGATTTGACTCCAACATTATCATTGGGGATTTCAATGGATCATGTAGTTTCGATGTTTGTACCTGCTTTGGGCGGATTGCTGTGGGAGGCTTATGGTTACGAAATGATCTTTTTGGCAGCGGCAGGAGTGGCTTTACTTAATTTGATAGTAGCAACGAGGATTAGGATAAGTAAAAAAGTCTAAAAACTATCAAAAAAAGTATAAAAATCACTTGACATGAGAAAATAGTTATGTTAAGATACTAAAGCTGCAACGACGAACCAAACTACTCAAAATAACAACCAAGAAAAAATGCAACAAAAGATAAAAAAGTAGTTGACAGATAGAAAATGATATGATAAACTACTAAAGCTGTGTGAGCGAGAGCTTTGAAAACAAG
>JBFYZC010000195.1:0-2812 GCA_041309705.1 Bacillota bacterium
CCCTGGGTTGAACAGGGAGGAATGTATGGAGCAAATGGTCAGACTAATCATTCCGTCACTAAATTTTCAATGCTTGATTGTAAAGGGTGAGGAAAGATGTCAACTTTTTCGGGTTTAGAGATTGGTAATCGTGCCTTGCATGCACATCAAAAGGCTTTAGAGGTTACGAGTCATAATCTTTCTAATGCCGGAACACCGGGGTATTCACGTCAAATAGTGGATATCTCAGCGACTGATCCTTATACCTATCCTTCATTTGTCGGAGGGAAAGTATCCGGACAGATTGGTACTGGAGTAGAGATCAAGGCAGTTTTGCGAGTGCGTGATGCGTTAATTGATGAACAGATTAGAAAAGAGAATGGACTTTTAGGGCATTGGGAAGGAATGCGTGATACTTTGAATCAGATGGAGATGATTTTAAATGAGCCTTCTGATGCGGGATTGCGTGACTCAATGGATCAATTCTGGATTTCACTGGAGGAACTATCAACCCATCCGCAAGAGGAAGCTACCCGTTCGGCAGTGCGTCAGCAAGCAATTACTTTTACGGAACAGATTAATCATAGTTATGAGCAGTTGAATGAGTTGCGCGGTAATTTAAACGAACAAGTGAAGACTCAGGTCTCGGATATAAATAAATATACCAGTCAGATTGCCGAGTTGAATGATCAGATTGTGAAGGTTTTGTCAATGGGAGAACATCCTAATGATCTCTTAGATCAACGAGATGACCTTCAGGAGAAGCTTTCGAAGATTGTTAATGTCACTTCTTTTGTGGACAAAGTGGGTCAGTTGAATCTGTCGATTGGTGGACGAGCCTTGGTGGTCGCTGCTAATCATTATGAATTAAGCACCGAGCGTAATGATGAAGATTACGGAATGGTCAAGATTCTTTGGGGAGAAACGGCAATTCAAATTGAACCGACGAGTGGAATTTTAAAAGGTTTATTTAATGTTCGTGATCAGAGTCTGCCGGAATTAATGAATAATCTAGATGTATATTCACAATCGATAGTGGAGCAGATGAATGAGGTACATGCGCAGGGCTATGGTTTGGATGGGAGTACCGGAAATGACTTTTTTACTGGAACAAATGCGCAAAATATCAGTGTTTCTGAGACGGTTTTGAGTGATTTAAATAAGATTGCCGCTTCGGCAACTGGTGCACCAGGGAATGGTGAGACTGCTCTGGAACTGGCAAATTTAAAACAACAGAAGCTATTGGTGGGGAACGGGGCAAATATGGGGGATTTTATCGGTTCACTCGTGGCGAAATTGGGAATTGAATCCGGAGTGGCAAAAACAAAGTGTGATAATCAAACCTTATTAATTAATCATTTAAATAGTCGACGCGAATCAATCTCGGGTGTTTCGATTGATGAAGAGTTAACCAATATGATGAAATATCAGCATGGCTATAATGCAGCCGCCAAAGTGATCACTACGGTAGATGAGATGCTGGAAGTAGTGATTAATGGATTAAAACGTTAAAGATAAGAATTAAATCATATAAGATTGAAGGTGAGTAAGATGCGTGTTTCCAGTAAAATGATGATCAATACTTTTTTATATAATTTAAATAAGAATGAGAATTCGATCAGCCAAAAAACGGAGCAGATTAGCTCAGGAAAACGGATCAAACTGCCTTCAGATGATCCTAGTGGCACAGTGCGGAGTATGGCTTTGAACTCCAGTATCTTGGAGGTTAAACAGTACACTACTAATTCGCAAACCGCGATTAGCTGGTTAAATACTACGGATGATGCTTTGGCAACTGTTTCTGAGAATTTACAACGTGCTTACGAACTGATAATCTCTGGTGCTTCAGGTGATAAACCGGCTAGTGCACGCGAAGCGATTGCTGAAGAGATCGATCAGATTCGCGAAGGTTTAATTCAAGTGGCGAACACTACCATTGATGAGAGATATATTTTCGCGGGTGAAGAGGTACTTCATCCGGCATATAGCTTACGAACCACAGTGGTTGGTGACAAACTTGATTTGAGTTTAAATCCAATTAACATTGATCTGGGGAATAACGAGTTAAAAATAAAGCTCGATGAGACTACGATTAAGACGATTTCATTAACTCCAAAGGTTTATGATGGTTCACCTGGTAAGACCTTGAGTGATCTAGCGCTAGATGCGCAAGCGCAATTGGAGGCAGCGGGTTTTGAGATTCCAGTTTATGTGAAAGCTTCTGATAATGGTCAATTTACTTTTTATGCTGGAACCAAACCGGATGATGGTAAAACGCATACCCTGGTTTTGAAAGAAGGCTTGCCGCTAAAAGCAACTGGTTATGCTCGTCTGCCAGTACCTGCTCTCCCGGATAATCAATTACAATTAGCTAATGGTGCTAATGGTTTGGACGATTTTTATCAGGGTTGGAATATTACGATTACCAGTGGCACGGGAGTAGGACAGATTCGACAGATTACTGCTTATGATGGAACTGACAAAATAATTACTACTGATACTGATTGGGGAATTGCTCCGGATGCGACCAGTACTTATTCGATTAAACCACCTTTGAGCGGGCGTTCGACTGGAGCAGGTGCGAATACGATTACTTTTAATACAGGTAATTCAAGCGGAATTGATGATTTTTATAATGGGATGACCTTGAGTGTGACTAATGGCTTAGGAATGGGTGAAACCAAACGAATTATCGCTTATGATGGTGTGACGCATACGGCTACCCTGGACTCGGCTTGGGGCACTCCTCCGGTGAACTCAAACTATATTATCACCCCACATCAAGAAGGAAATGTACAAGCTACTGCTTTGCAAGCAGATCAATTAATTTTAG
>JBFYZC010000196.1:0-7166 GCA_041309705.1 Bacillota bacterium
CCTTGCAGTTGACCATCTTTCTCATAAGTAATTGGAGGAAAATTAGGAACATAGAAGATCATTGGAGTTTGGGCAGAGATTAATTGAATTATTCCAAATGAGATTAAAAATGTGATGAGGAGAAAAATAAAGGTTTTACGCATTTTATGCCTCCTTTGATAATTTGCTGTTTTAATCATAATCGATTATGAAAATTGTCACAACTGGAGATAGTTGGTAAAGAGGAGTTATCTTCAAGAAATTTTTGGCAAAGAAAATTTTTTTTTTTGAGTTATCGGGAGCTTTGTTGATTAGGTCAAAAAAACACTAGACACTCAAAATCTAGGGTTGTATAATATATGGGGTACAACATATGGTATTTACATAAAAATATAGTTGATGAGAGGGAGGGGAAAAATGCGCTGTCCGTTCTGTAACTATGCCGATAGTAAAGTAATTGATTCCAGAGCTTCCGAAGAAGGGAATACTGTCCGCCGTCGGCGTGAGTGTTTATCATGTCAAAAACGGTTTACAACATATGAACGGGTGGAAGAGATTCCATTAGTAGTGGTAAAGAAGAATGAGAGTCGGGAAGCTTTCAACCGCGAGAAATTAATTAATGGTTTATTAAAAGCTTGTGAAAAACGACCAATTTCTATGGGCACGATTGAGAAAATTGCCGATATAGTAGAAAGAGAATTACGTAATCGAATTGAGCAAGAAGTTTCCAGTCAGATGATTGGAGAATTAGTGATGCGTAATTTACGAGAAGTTGATGAGGTGGCATATGTTCGTTTTGCCTCAGTTTATAGAGAATTTAAGGATTTAGAGATCTTTATGCAGGAATTACAGGTACTTTTGGGGAAAAGTAAAGAGAATAAAGTGGAGGTAGATGGTTGATGGTCAAAAATGCGGCAGAAATGGATGAGTTAATCGAACAATTAGGACAACAGGTGATTAATCTACCAGTCCAGCATAGAAAACGGACTTTTCGTTCGATTCGTAAACGTGATGGGAGAATTGTGGAGTTTGAAACGGAAAAGATTGCGGCAGCAATCTTTAAAGCCGCGCGTGCCGTTGGAGGAGAAGACCAACAACTAGCAGATGAGTTAGCTGAGGTAGTATTACAGTATCTCAATAAACAATTGGGAGCAGCAATTCCTACCGTGGAAGAAATTCAGGATGCAGTAGAAAAGATTTTAATTGAAACGGGTCATGCACGTACTGCGAAGGCATACATTCTGTATCGTGATCGTCGGACGCGATTGCGTGATTCAAAGTCTGAATTAATGGATATCGTCGAAGAGATTCTGGTGGAGACGAATCGTGAAAATGCTAATGTCAGCAATTCGCCCTCAGCAAAAATGTTACAGATTGCTTCTGCAGCCAGTAAGAGATATTATTTATCACGACTAATTCCCGCCGAGATGGCACAGGCACATCTAGAAGGTGATTTTCACATTCATGACTTGGATTTTTATGGAAAAACTTTAACTTGTGTCCAGATTCCACTAAAGAAGCTATTAATCAATGGTTTTGATAATGGTCATGGTTATATTCGTTCACCGAAACGCCCAGCATCTGCTACGGCATTAGCGGCAATTATTTTACAGAGTTCACAAAATGATATGCATGGCGGACAGTCATTTGCCTTTTTTGATCGGGATATGGCATCATTTGTTGCCGGGGTCTCCGAGGAAGAGGTTTATCAGGCAATGGAAGCTTTGATCTATAATTTAAATTCCATGCACAGTCGTGCTGGAGCCCAAGTTCCTTTTAGCAGTATTAATCTGGGTTGCGATACTACCAAAGAAGGAAGAATGGTCACCAAATGTTTACTTAAAGCGTATGAAAAAGGCTTAGGACATGGCGAGACCCCTATTTTCCCCAATATTATCTTTCGGTTGAAAAAAGGAGTTAATTTTGATCCTGAAGATCCAAACTATGATCTCTTTAAATTAGCAATGAAAGTTTCGGCACAACGCTTGAATCCTACTTTCTCTTTTATGGATGCCACTTATAATGCTCGATTTGGTGCCGAAGTAGCATATATGGGTTGTCGCACGCGAGTGATTGCTGACCGACATGGCGCAGCAATTAGTGATGGGCGTGGAAATCTCTCTTTTACCACTATTAACCTGCCGCGTCTAGCGATTAAAGCCAATCAGGATCTGGAAATATTTTTTCAGGAACTAGAGAATATTATGTCACTAGCCGCACGACAGTTGTATCATCGTTATCGGGTACAGGGACGACTCAAAGTTAAGGATATGCCATTTTTAATGGGGCAAGGGCTTTATCTTAATTCAGAAAAGCTAGCTTTTGATGAACAGATTGCTCTAGTAATCAAGCATGGAACACTCTCGATTGGCTTTATTGGGTTAGCTGAAGCCCTAACGGCGTTGACAGGAATGCATCACGGCGAGGATCCGAAAGCACAACGTTTGGGACTGGAGATTGTAAGTTTTATGCGCAAGCTCACCGATAGCTTTGCTGAAGAATATGATCTGAACTATACTTTGCTAGCTACTCCGGCAGAAGGTTTATCGGGACGGTTTGTAGCAATTGACCGACGTAATTTTGGGATGATCAAAGGAGTTACTGATAAAGATTATTATACGAATAGTTTTCATGTACCAGTAAATTTTGAGATCTCTTCTTTTGACAAAATCACGCTCGAAGGACCTTATCACGAACTGACTAATGCAGGACATATCAGCTATTTGGAACTAAATGCACCACCAATGAATAACTTAGAAGCATATGAACAGATTATTCGGCATATGGCTGCTTCGAATATGGGTTATGTAGGAATTAATTTTCCGGTCGATGAATGTTTAGGCTGCTATCATCGGGGGATTATTGAAGCAGAATGTCCTGCTTGTGGTAGTACTCAGATACGACGAATCCGACGCATTACTGGATATCTTTCGACGGTAGACAGATTTAATGATGCAAAACAACTAGAGCTACGCGATCGAGTGAGTCATTTATAGGAGCAACCAATGAAAAATTTAGTCTTTCGAATTGCAGGAGTGACTAATGATAGTGTGGTTGATGGTGTGGGACTGCGCAGTACAATTTTTTTTCAGGGCTGTCCCCATCATTGCCCTGGTTGTCATAATCCAGAGACCTGGCAGATGGATACTGGTCAGGAAGTTTCGTTTGTTGAATTATTAACTAAATTAAAGTTAAGTTCACTAACTACTGGAGTGACCTTTAGTGGAGGAGAACCTTTCCTTCAGGCAAAAAATGCGGCGATCTTAGCTGCTTATCTGAAACATTTGCACCTGAATATTTGGGTATATACCGGATATACTTGGGAGTATTTGATAAATAATCTGGAGAATCAAGCGCAACAGTTATTATTAAATTATATTGATGTTTTAGTTGATGGTCCTTTTATTGTACAACAGCAACAAACAGGTTTGATCTTTCGCGGCTCGACCAATCAGCGTCTGATTAAGGTAAAAGAGAGTTTGGCGTTGGGTCGAGTGGTTCAATGGCAGCTCGGAGAGTTGGAGGCAGTTCGATGGGTTGGGTAAAACATGAAAAGCCTGGTGCAGGTGATTTTTATCAGTGTCTAGAGTTTAATAATCAACAGATTGTACAGGCTGTTTCAACACGTAATTTTGGGAATCAGGCATTACATACGGGTGATGATAAACAAGCAGTGATTTTGAGACGACACCAATTCCTGAACTCCTTTGGTTTAGAATTAAAACAACTGGTTGCTGCAGTTCAAACGCATGGAACTGTAGTTCGGATAGTAGAGCAGCAAGATGCAGGTAGTGGAGCGAATGATTTTGCGACAGCACTGCCAGATACGGATGCTTTAATCACCTGTATTCCTGGTTTGGTTTTAGCAATCTTTACCGCTGATTGTCTGCCAATTTTTATTTATGATTCAAAAACTCCAGCAATTGGCATTGTTCATGCCGGTTGGCGCGGTACAATTGCAGGGATTGTCAATTTAACTTTAGAGAAGATGATGATAGCTTTTGGTACCAAACCAGCTGATTGCATGGTTGCGCTGGGGCCGTCAATTGGTGGCGAGTGTTTTCAGGTTGCTCCTGATTTGGCGGAGTGTTTTGCGAAGCTGAATCCATTAGTGGTAAAGCAAAGTGCTGAGAAGTATTATGTTGACCTCGCACGCTATAATCAAAATTTGTTGCAACAAGCAGGAGTTGATACCAATAAAATTATCTTGCCAAGTAGTTGTACTAGTTGCCAAGTAACCGAATTCTTCTCTTATCGTGCCGAGGGTGGTACTGCCGGGCGAATGATGGGAATTATTAGTTTGAAGGATAAATAAAATGAAAGTTCGAGTTAAAAACGAAACCAACCGACCAGAGTTCTCTCGACCAAAGCGATATCACCAACGCCGACGGTTTAATTTATTTAAATTTTTAAAAAATTTTGGAATAATGGTGGTAATATTTTTGTTGCTTGAAGTTGGTTGGATTTTATTGACTAATTTTTATTTAAAACCCGTGGTGGCTGGTTGGGATACGATTGAGAAAGGCACTTGGATTGAGGCACTTTTTTTACGTTATGAAACACTAGTTTTTGCACCAGTAGCTGGTAAGGTGGAATTTAAGATTGCTGATGGCACCAGAGTGCCAGCGGGTGAGGTTGTAGCAGAGATTAAATATGACTCGAAAGACGTTGAGGATAACCATAAAGAGCTACAGCTAAATCAAGAGTTAGTTGAGGAGCAGAAATTACTTCAAGCTGATTTAGATAGGGTAGAGGCAGAGATTGCTCAAAAACGGTACTTGACTAAATCATCAAGCACTGGCAAAATAAATGCAGAGCTTAAAAAATTATTAACTGAGCAAGCGCAGATCACCAAGCTCTTAAGTGAGTCACAAAAACGTATAGCTCAGAATAAATTAGCAGCAGAAGATATCTATAATAATCCAGCATTGATTCCTGCTCCAACTGCAGGGATCTGGTATGCTGGAGTTGATGGACTAGAAAAACGTTTATCTCCAGATGCATTAACTCGGTTAAGTTTGGAGGATTTCAAACATAAAGAACATTTGCATCGACCACGCGAGCAAATGATGCCACGTGAAGTCATGGGAAAGATTATTAGTCCATTCGATCAAGTGATCGTGGTTGTTGCGGCTAATAAAGAGATGAAACAGGCAAAACAAAATGATAAATGGCTAATTCGTACCGGAAATGATGTCTATAAAGTAACAATCGCTGATCGCTTAGTTACTAGTGATGGACGAGTGATGCTGGCGTTATCTGATTTTGTATTACCAAACAACTGGTTGCCGCAGCGTCAAGCGAAAATTTATCTGGTTTATCAATGTTTCAGTGGTGTGACCATTCCACTACCAGCACTTTACCGTGAAAAAGGAGTGACCACAGTACGAATCAGGGATAAAAATGGTATCCGTACCCAAGCAGTAAAGCTGATTGCCACTGATGATGGTAAGGCAATCGTAGAAGGAATCCAGTTTGGAACGACTGTTTTAAGTAAGCTTTTTTAGTTATATATTTTCTGGAAAATCTAATTCATTTTACCTTCGCGAAAAATCCTTAGTACGCTGGATATTTTCACTCGGTAAAATAAAAGATCTTTATTGGAAAATATATAGTATAAGACCATCCGAATGGAGGTCGATTTTTTGAAAAAGACTTTTGTAATTGATACCAGTGTTTTAGTACATGATCCGAGAGCTTTGACGGCTTTTCAAGACAACGATCTGGTGATACCACTAGCAGTAATTGAGGAGATTGATGGGCACAAAAAGCGTCAAGATGAAGTAGGTCGTAATGCACGTTGGGTTTCTAAGTTCTTAGACCAATTACGAATTCAAGGTCATCTTGATCAAGGAGTTTCATTAGGTACAGAGCTTGGTAGTCTCAGAGTTGAATTAAACCATCAAGAAGTGGAGATGTTACCCAAGGCTCTGGAGCGCGAAAAGATTGATAATCGAATTATTGCGGTAGCCTTTGCGTTGAAACGTCGCATGGATCAACCAGTGATCTTAATTACTAAAGATATTAATATGCGGATAAAAGCTGATGCAGTAGGAATTGAAACAGCTGATTATGAGACTGACAAGATAAAGATTGATGAAGTATATACCGGATCGCGAATTGTCAAAATCGAGCCAGGTTTAATTGACCGTTTTTATAGTCAAGGCTTGCTGATTTTGGAAGAGGTTGATTTTTATCCGAATGAGATGATTATTCTTGAGGATGCCTTTGGCTCTTCGAAATCTGCTTTAACGCGTCATCTGGAACATGGAAAGTTAGTTCCGTTAAGCTATGGAAATACTGATCCATTTGGCTTGAAAGCTCGTAATAAAGAACAACGTTTTGCTTTAGAGTTACTCTTGGATGATCAAGTGAAAGTAGTGACCATGATTGGGAAAGCAGGTACTGGAAAGACGTTGCTTGCTTTAGCAGCTGGCTTGGAAAAAGTAGTTGAAAGATCAGAATACCGTCGTCTCGCAGTAGCACGTCCGATAGTTCCGTTAGGAAATGATCTGGGTTTTCTACCCGGTGAGCTGGGAGAAAAACTACGTCCTTGGATGCAGCCGATTTATGATAATTTAGAGTTTCTCTTTTCCAATCATGAAAAAGGGCAGAAGATCGAGCAATTAATTAATAGTTTAATTGGAATGAATCTCTTGGAATTAGAAGCTTTAACTTATATCCGAGGGCGAAGTATTCCGCATCAATATTTATTAATCGATGAAGCACAAAATCTTTCACCACATGAAGTGAAAACAGTGATTACGCGTGCTGGAGAAGGAACGAAGGTTGTTTTTACCGGTGATCCTTATCAGATTGATCATCCATACCTTGATGCTAACAGCAATGGTCTCACTTTTGTGGTGGAACGTTTTAAGAATGAGAAGATTGCTGCCCATATTACCCTACAAAAAGGAGAACGTTCCGAACTTGCCGAATTAGGAGCGAGATTGCTAGGGTCAACTAACCCCCACTTATAGAAGTGGGAGCTTGAAATAGAAATGTTTCAAAGCTCTAGTTGACTAGCCTAAGTCTGAAAAGACTACGTTGGATTGGATGAAGAAACCTACGAATGATTCCCTAGTTTGTAGCTCTTTCGTGGCACTGTAAAAGTTCTGAGGGTAAGGAGCGGTCAACCACATTGCGAAGCCTTTCCAACTTTGGCGAAGGGAAAATAACTGGTTTGT
>JBFYZC010000197.1:0-3445 GCA_041309705.1 Bacillota bacterium
TGATAAAACCCCAAAAAGTAAGTCAAATTAACATTTGATGCAAGATATACTGCACGTTAGTGCATCGTGACACTATATCTTGCATCAAATATTTGACTAAATACTTTTTGTGGCATAATCACCATATAAGTAAATGAATATTTTTAAAAGGAGTGCCGTTGATGAAGAAACTTTTCGTTCTAATCTTAACTTTGATGCTGCTGGTTTCAGTAACATTTGCTGCGCTGGGCTTCTCCTATTCAATTCAAGCAGAAAATGGGGCAGTACTGCCTCCATCAGGATTGAATTTTGATTTAAATGGTCAATTAGCAGGTGATTCGAGAAATTTAATTGCCATTCCCGAACTGCAAACATCGATTAGCTATGGAGCTTTTCCAATTCTTACTATCGCAGGGGAATTGGAACATCATGAAGGAGCTGAAGGATTATCTGCCTTAGTGAAAGCATATCTGAGCCCGAATGTTGGTAAAAAAACTGGTTATACAGTTTATCTGGGTTATGATTTGGGGCAAGGAAGGTTCCCGATGTATGGAGTTTCGCTCTGGTCAAATCTGCAGTATCTCTATGCCTTTGCAAATTTGGAGATGAGAACAGCTTCAGATAATACTCAGTCTTTTCAAGTTACTCCAGGGGCAAGTTTGAGATTGAGTCAAAATATGCGAGTTAATGGTGAGTTGGAGTTGAATCCGGCTAATTGGTCAATTGGTAAAGTTAGAATGGGAGCAAACTATCTATTAAATCAATATATGAGTAGCACCTTTTTTTGTCAGACCGGTTTTAACGGCGAACCACTCTCGCTGGGCGCGGGTGTGAATTTGAAAATTTGAATATAAAATTTGAGGAGGGAAAACATTCCCTCCTCCTTAATCAATCAAATAAAACACTGATTGGAATATCATGATGAATGCGACGGATTGCGTCGCTTAGTAGTTGAGCTATAGAAAGAACGGTGATTTTTGGTAGCTGTTGTTCGGGTGCTAACGGAATAGTATTACAAACTAAGATTTCTTTAATGGCGGGATGCTGCAGACGCTCGATGGCTGGTGGTGAAAAGATTCCATGAGTAGTCAAGAGATGAATCTCTGGTCGTGCACCTCGTTCAATTAGGGCATTAACTACTTGCATGACGCTGCCAGCAGTATCAACAATGTCATCAATAATGATTGGGGTCTTGTCTTTGACGTCGCCAATAAAAAAAGTCATTTCGGCAACATTTGGAGCAGGGCGACGTTTATACATCACACCTAAAGGAAGATCAAGCCGAGTCGCTAATTTTTCGGCTTTTTTAACACTGCCAGCATCGGGAGCGATAATCACACCATTTTTGAGATTTTTTTCTTTAATGGATTGCGCTAACATTGGTAGAGCAGTCATATGATCTACTGGGATATTAAAAAATCCCTGGATTGCAGGAGCATGTAAGTCCATGGTAATAATGCGATTGGTACCTACGGTAGTAATGATATCTGCTAACATTCGTGCAGTGATTGGTTCGCGTGGGGCACCTTTTTTTTCTTGACGTGAGTATGCGTAATATGGGATTACCAGATTGATTCGTCCTGCTGAAGCACGTTTTAGAGCATCAATCATGATCAGCATTTCCATAATCATTTCATTGGCATTTTTACCTAATGATTGTACAATGAAGACATCTGAACCACGAATGCTTTCGGAAAAATGGACACTGATTTCGCCATTGGCAAAACGTGAGATATTGACTTGTCCGAGTTCAGTACCTAAATGTGCAGCGATCTCGACTCCTAATTCTGGATTAGAAGTTCCTGCAAATATTTTTAATTGACCATGTTGCGACAATTTAAAATCTGCTCCTTTAAACATAGACAAATGTCTATGCAAGATTTTTCTTGTTCATCCTGTCCCATTTTGCCATAGCTACTTTGGTTTGTGTAACAGTCCGCAAGCGTAAATTCCCGGCAAGCCACCGGTATTTTTATGTCGAAGGAGAATGTCATATACTTTTCAAAAGGTCTATATATTTTCCGAAAGATCTATTTCATTTTAGCTTCATAAAAAATCCTTAATACGCTGGATATTTTCACTCGGTAAAATGAAAGATCTTTACTGGAAAATATATATATTGGTTATTGAGATAAGCAAAAAGACCCGGAGGTCTTTAGGATGCTTTATTTTGTACGTTTGACTTTGTTAGAACGCAGGCAACGGGTACACACTTTGACACGCTTAGGAGCGCCATCAATGATGGCACGAACCGTGCGTACATTTGCTTTCCACCGATGCGAGGTTTTAATATTTGAATGGCTGACGAGATTTCCTGTTTGAAAATCTTTGTCGCAGACTGAACAACGGTTAGACATTAATTTACACCTCCATACCTTAACATACATATTAGCATCAATATCTTATCATATTTATGTATCATTAGGCAAGTAAAAGTTGGACTTGATTTGATTATTTTACTTTTGTGATGTGAATAATTTTTTGAAAATAAACAAAAAACTGTAAATATGTTTTTGGTAAAAAAGATTGCCTAGTAAAAGAGATATTTTAATCTGCGAAATACGAAACTTCTTTTTTCTAAACTAGATAGCAGGATTTTTTTTGGAAAATCACGAAATAACAAGTAATAAATTGTAAAGAGATGTTCATAAAGATTTATTGTATATATTTTCCGAAAGATCTAAATCATTTTATCTTGGTGAAAATCCTTAGTAGAGACAGGTCGCGATCTCTCCCTGCTAAAGGTTCACTTGATAAAATGAAAGATCTTTATCGTAAAATATATAGATTGTGAATATAAGAAATGTAAATAAAATTTGAGAGGTTGAACATTTTTGATCACAAAAGATACTTTAATTATTGAGGCAATTCAAGCTCATCCAGAGTTAATTGAGGTGTTTACACGTTTTGGGATGGGTTGTTTAGAGTGTATGGGGATAACTAATGAGACAATTGAAAACGGAGCTAGAATGCATATGATTATTCCTGAGCAACTGCTTGCTGAATTGAATAAAGCAATTAAATTTTAAAACAGTTAATCAGGAAAAATTTAATCATAAATATTTTCCGAAAGATCTATTTCATTTTATCTACGATATAATGAAAGATCTTTGCCGAAAAATATATAAATTGCAGTGAGAATTTTTATTAAGGGGTGATTACTGAATTTAACGATTAAGGCAGGAAAATACTATTTAATATCGAAATGAAAGGGGGATACTTTTTCGTGCCAAATTATACCTCTTCGATTGAGAATCATTCTTTAGGAACTATTAATATTTCCCCGAATGCCATCGCTATGGTAGCAGGTATTGCTGCGATGCAGTGTTTTGGCGTAGTGGGAATGACTTCACGAACAATTCAAGATGGAATTTCAGAGTTATTAACTGGGAAAGACAATTTAACCAAAGGAATTGAAGTAATTATTGACGATGACTTAATTGTAGTTGATTTATATATAATTGTC
>JBFYZC010000198.1:0-9198 GCA_041309705.1 Bacillota bacterium
CCACCAGTTCCAATCACTACATCTGGTTTGAATTTTTTGACAATTTCAAAAGTCTCCATAACTCCTCTACCAGCTAACCAGAGAGATTTAAAGATATCGGGAGTTAATTTACGAGGAATTCCCGCCAGATTCAGGGTAATTAACTTAAATCCAGCTTTAGGAATAATATCTGACTCTAAACCACGTTTTCCTCCTACAAAAAGGATTTCGGTTTGAGAATCACGTTTCATAAATTCACAGGCAATTGTTACTGCAGGATAAATATGTCCACCTGTACCACCACCTGCTAGAATCACACGCATCAGATCACCATCTCATTTCTGGAGAATTATAATTAAAATTTTTATCTAATAAATTAAATTTAAATAACCTAATCTAAATTACTGTTTTTAATATTTTATCTTGACAAAAAATCTTGTTACACTCTATATTCGACCATTTCAATAAGAAAATTGTTAAAAAATCAACCTAACAGTTCAAAAAAACATCTCTAAATAGTATTTAGACATATTTTGTCAAATTCCTGCAAAAAGTCTAACATTTTTTGGAAACATTAAGTAGGATTCCCACACTTAATAAAGTAACAATTAACGAAGATCCTCCATAACTCATAAAAGGAAGAGTAATTCCAGTAACTGGAATCGAAGAGGTTACCACTCCAATATTCAAAAAAGCTTGTAACACAATTGCAGAAGTAATACCAGTAGCAAGTAGTCTTCCAAAGATATCCGTAGTCGATAAGGCTGCTTTGTAGCCACGCCAAGCAAGGATGAAAAAACAGGCGAGTACCGTAAATGTTCCCAAAAGTCCTAACTCTTCTCCCAGAATTGAAAAGATATAATCAGTATGTGCTTCAGGGAGATAATCAAATTTTTGTCGTCCCATCCCCAACCCCAGACCAAATGGTCCTCCTGAACCAATCGCATATAAAGATTGAATAATCTGCCAGCCATCTCCTTGAGGATCTTTCCAGGGATCGATAAAGGCTACCAAACGTTTGGCGCGATATGGTTCAAAGAGCACCAACACCGTTCCCGCAGCAACCCCCATCATCGTCACCCAGCTCAAATGCAACATACGCGCTCCCGCTGCAAATAACATAATCATTAATGTCCCAAAGATCACAATACTAGTGCCTAAATCAGGTTCAAGTAAGATCAGGAGACAGATGAGGCAGACAAAGACTAATGGGAGTACGATGCCCACCATTAGGTTGGTAACTCCTTTTTTGATCTCTGAAAAATAGTGTGCCAAAACAATAATCACCGCAATTTTCGCCAATTCTGAAGGCTGAACAGGAAAGAAACCAAGATCAATCCAGCGACGTGACCCTTTGACCGGATCACCCAGAAAGAGTACTGCTACTAGTAAGCCCAACGTAATTAAAGCTATTGGAAGGGTAAATTTTTTGAGGTTCTGATATGGTGTTTTCATCGCAATGAACATTAACACCAGACCAATAAGTGCATTAATTAATTGACGTAATCCAAAATGAAAGACACTAGCTCCCTTAGTAATATTTAATGACTCTGGGGCACTGGCACTCGCCACCATGATTAACCCAATTGTCAATAATGCAAAAATTGCTAACAGCAAGACCAGATCTGGAGGATTACGTCTCAAAATTTTAACCTCCCTCAAAAAATTTTTTATCTATAAATATACCCCAAAATTCCCAAACCGCCCAAAACAATTCCAACCATCCACAAGCGCAGCATCACTTTTGTTTCAGCTAAACCACCCAATTCAAAGTGATGATGTAAAGGTGCCATACGGAAGATACGTTTTCCAGTAAACTTAAATGAAGTCACCTGGAGCATCACCGAGAGCGTTTCGGCGACAAAGACACCACCAACAATTAATAAAAAGAAGCTTAATTGACTGTACATAGCAATCCCCGCCAACGCTCCTCCTAAAGCCAATGATCCAGTATCACCCATAAAGACTTGTGCTGGTGGACCATTAAACCAGACAAAACCGAGACATGCACCTGCGATCGCAATTGCAAAGGTGGTCAAATCATTATGACCTTGCAAGAGTGCAAAAACTCCCATAATAATTGCCGCCACTGCAGTCGTACCTGATGCTAGCCCGTCCAGTCCATCAGTAAGGTTGACGGCATTAGAAAAGCCAACCATGATAAAGACTGAAAAGACAAAAAAGAAAATGTTACTTAAAATATCTACAAAAGGAAGTTTTAACATTGAAAGATTTAAGACCGGAAATTCTAACATCAAATTGGTGAACGGAATTCGTTGTGCCGTTTCTGCATGATTCGTTAATAAAAAAGTGGTAGCAATCGATGCCACTACAATTTGAGCAAACATCTTCTGCCTTGCTGTTAATCCCATGGAACGTTTCTTAATGATAATAATAATATCATCAAGAAATCCAATTAATCCAAAGCCTAAAGTTAGAAAGAGCACCCAAATTACTTTAGGAGTAACATAACCAGGTGCCAACGTTCCAATTAGTAAAGCAATGATAATCAGTACTCCACCCATAGTTGGAGTGCCTGATTTCTTCAGATGTGTTTGTGGACCATCGTCACGTACACTCTGCCCGAATTTCAGACGATGTAAAATCTTGATGACCGTCGGTCCTAGCAACAGACAGACAACAAATGCGGTAATCCCAGCAATGACAAACCTTGCCAGTTCCGACATATTTAGACCACCCTTTCTGTTATAGCCGCCACAATTTCTTCCATCTTCATCCCACGCGAACCTTTGACCAAAACCAGATCTCCAGAACGTAGGCGCTGTTTCAAACTGCTGATTAATTCAGCCTTACTTAAAAAATATTCACCTTGATTCGAAAAAATGTCATCATATCCCATCTTGAAATTTTTTGCTAACTCACCGTAAGCAAGCAAGTGGTCAATCCCCAATTCTGCCGCATAACGACCACATTCATAATGTAATTCACCTGCGGTAGAACCTAACTCCAGCATATCTGCCAAGACTGCAATTTTCCGTCGTTTTTGACCCGTCGATGCTAAAACTGCTAAAGATGCTTTTAACGAAGTAGGACTGGAATTGTAGGTGTCATCAATCACGGTATAGCCATTTGCGTCAATCATATGCAAACGCTTTCCGGTCAACTCCAGTTGCCGAAGTCCTGTTTGAATAAATTTCTCATTAATTCCCAACTCAGTTGCCACTGCTACTGCTGCTAAAGCATTCAAGACATTATGTTCCCCGGCTA
The DNA here is from genome assembly GCA_041309705.1 of Bacillota bacterium. Lineage (GTDB taxonomy): Bacteria > Bacillota > UBA4882 > UBA8346 > UBA8346 > JBFYZC01. The sequence goes on from JBFYZC010000198.1 coordinate 3,208, forward strand.
GTGTTATCTCTAACTCTATTACTCCTTGTGGATGATAAACTTTAAAATGTGAACCATGTTCATCCGCAGTAATAATCTCCGCACGATAATCCAGAGCAGTATCTTTAATCCCATAGTAAACCACACGTGCTTGAGTAGCTTTGCACATCTCGCGTACATAAAAATCATCGCCATTTAAAATGGCTACACCATCAGCTGGTAGACTGGCAATCAGTTCCTGCTTGGCTAAGGCAATATTTGCTTGAGTTCCCAATAATTCCAGATGAGTCAAGCCTACATTGGTAACTACACCCAAATTAGGAACTGCAATCTCCGCCAAGCTCGCGATCTGTCCTAAACCACGCATTCCCATCTCAACCACGGCTACTTCTGAAGTTGCATCTAATTTTAAGAGCGTTAATGGCAAACCAATCTCATTATTAAAATTACCTTCAGTACGCACCAGAGATTTAGCTTGTGCCAAAATGCTGGCAACCAAGTCTTTGGTGGTGGTTTTACCATTACTCCCCGTAATTGCTACTACTGGAATGTTAAACCGCATTCTATGATAATGAGCAATTGCTCCTAGAGCTTTTAAAGTGTCTGAAACTTTAATTACACCAATCTTCGTAGTCAGTTCTTGAGTCTCAGAAACCAAGACAGCACTAGCACCAGCTTGAATTGCCTGTGTCAAAAAAGAATGACCATCAAACTTTTCGCCCTTCAAGGCAATAAACAACTCGTTAACTTTTACTTTTCTGGTATCAGTAGTAATTCCCTCAATCAATTGCGTTGGATCTCCCTGCAGCAATACTCCTCCAGTTGCCAATGCAATTTCTTGTAGTGTAAAAAGACTCATTCTTTCTTCGCCTCCAAGGCTGCTCTAGCAATTTCATAATCATCAAAATGAATGGTTCGATCGGCAAAGATCTGATAAGTTTCATGACCTTTACCCGCAATTAAAAGAATATCACCTGGCTGTGCTAGGTCGATCAAGCTTTTAATCGCAGTGGCGCGATCCACTTCCAGCAGATATTTAGCATCAGGGGTTGCTCCAAATCCAGCTGCAACTTCCTTCATAATCTGCTCCGGATCTTCACTACGTGGATTATCCGAGGTAATAATGGTCAGATCAGCTAATTTTGCTGCCAAAGCTCCCATAATCGGGCGTTTGGTTCGGTCGCGATCTCCGCCACAACCAAAAGTTAGCAGTACACGTTGTTTCGTCAGTTTACGAGCGGTATGCAGTACATTCTCTAACCCATCCGGGGTATGGGCATAATCAACAATCACCCCAAATGAGCTCGAGCCAGGAACTAATTGAAAACGTCCTGGAACTCCAGTAACCTGCTCCAAACCATTTTTAATGGTCTCAAGGTCAAGACCCAAAGAAAGCCCTACTGCTAATGCACCCAAACTATTGTAAACATTGAAATAACCTGTTAGATTAAGTTTCAACTCCAGCTGACCCAACGGAGTAACTACAGTATAGCTTGCGCCATGAGGCGCCACTTGCACATGATTAGCTTTGACATCACTATCTGCTGCAATTCCATAACTAAATACCTTAGCCTTAGTTTGTGCAGCAATCTCATTTCCATGAGGATCATCAAAATTTATTAGCGCCGCTGAACTTTCAGGCAGATTAACAAAAAAGCTAGTTTTGACACGCAAATATTCCGCAAAAGTTTTATGATAATCAAGATGATCCTGAGTAATATTGGTAAAAATCCCACTCACAAAGTTGAGCCCATCAACCCGCCCTTGGTGGATTGAATGCGATGAAACTTCCATCACAACGTATTCTACTCCTGCTGTTACCATTTGAGCAAAGAGCTTTTGTAATTCAAGAACTCCCGGAGTAGTGTTGTTCGTCTCCACTCGTTGATCTTTAATTAAATTATTAATGGTTCCAATCAAACCAACCTGGTAACCGGCTGCCTCCAAAATTCCCTTCACCAGATAGGTGGAGGTGGTTTTGCCATTGGTTCCAATTACCCCAATCAACTTTAACTGCTGATCCGGATAACCATAAAAAGCTCCAGCTAACTCCTTCAAAACAGATTTAACTGCTTGAACTTGAATCAGCGTCATTCCATAATTTTCTGCTGGTAAATCTTCAACCACTGCGGCTACCGCACCACTTGCGGCTACCTGTGCCAAGAATTGATGACTATCTATTTTGGTACCTTTGGTACAGATAAACAGATCACCAGTAGTCACTGCACGTGAATCTTGTGTGATTCCAGTAATCTCTACATTGAGATCTCCTATAATTTTTACAGGAGTAATTTTTTGAATAATCTCAGCAATTTTCAACCGAGATTACCTCCTCTCTATATCCAACTATTTTTCGGTGATCAAAACATCAATTCCTATTTCCGGGTATATGATTCGTTATTTTCACAGACAATCCTGCTTTTATTGTTATTTTTTATCAGAAAATCTATAATTTTAACATCCACGATCAGATTAATTCTTTTAAAAATCATTATCTTACTTTCCCAGTAAAAAATTTTTTATCTTAAATTAAAATTAGCAGCACCAGAAATTTTCCCTAAAGATAGAAGAGATTAGCGCTTTAAAAATTATTATTTAGTAATCAAATTTGCAAAGATTACTTAAAAAACCCACAAATTAATACTTTTTAATTCTTCTAAAGCAAAGCACTCAAATAATTCCATAAAAAACCAATAAGCTCCTTACTCAACTATATATTTTCCGAAAGATCTAATTCATTTTATCTTCGCAAAAAATCCTTAGTACGCTGGATATTTTCGCTCGACATAATGAAAGATCTTGATCCGAAAATATATATCCTTTACAGTAAAGATCTTTTATTACTTACCTTTATCATTTGCAGAATCATCCCAAAAAATATCTATATAGTTTCAAGTAAAGACCTTTTATTTTATCGTAGCTAAAATAAATTAAATCTTTTGGAAAATATATACAAAAAACCCACCGGAATTAAAGGCCGCTCTTTTCCCAGCAGGTTTCTAATCTTTCTCAATCTTGGCTGCTTACGGACCAGGAGGATTAAACTCCAAGTTTAATTTGATTACCGTTCCACGCGCTACTGATACTCCTGGAGTCAAACTCTGATTTACCACTACTCCATCGCCCTCGGAAACCATCTGTAGCCCTAACTCATTCAAAATCTGTTTTGCCTTAACTAAAGTTAAGCCTTGCAAGTCAGGCATAATCACCTTGCCATCTTGAAATTTCTCTTTTTCATGCGGATTAAGATAGAGTAAAATTTTGGTTCCTTTCGCAACTTTCGTTCCTGGTCGTGGAATCTGATCATAAATCAAATTACCTGCCCCTAAAAGCCGCGAATCTAACCCTTCCTGTCTTAAAAGTGCAACCGCCTCAGTCATTGGTTTCTGAAGTACCTTAGGAACGATCACTTCAGTAGGTGCCTCCTTGACCACTGTTGTGTTGTCATGACGAGGTTTCACTTCCAAATAGCGCAAGACATCTCTGAAAATATTACCAACTACCGGGGCAGCAATCACTCCACCATAATTTATTCCAGCATTTGGCTCATCCAAGATTACCAGCATTAAAATCTTCGGGTTATCTGCTGGTGCAAAACCAATAAAAGAAGCAATCCGCTTCGCACTATAACCACGCATTCCCGGAACAACCTTCTGGGCGGTACCAGTCTTGCCGGCAACACGATATCCTTCCAGATATGCCTTGTTACCTGAACCATTAGCAACTACTGATTGCATTAACTGGCACATCACATTAGCTGTCTGTTTCGAAATTACCTGTCGCACTACCTGACGCTGATACTCTTTGCGCAATTTACCATCCGGAGTATAGATTGCCTTGACTAATCTTGGTTTTAATAAATATCCACCATTTGCTACTGCTGAGACTGCCATCGCCATCTGAATCGGGGTTACCGTAATTCCCTGCCCGAAACCAATCGTAGCTAATTCAACATCACGTACCCTAGTCAAAGATTGCAGCTGCCCAGCAGACTCCCCAGGAAAATCAACTCCAGTAGTGCTCCCGTAGCCAAAAGCTTTAATATACTTATAAAAAGTCTCTTTGGTTAAACGCAATGCCAAAGTAGCAAAAACCGGATTACAGGAATTCTCCATTGCCTGCACAAAATTCTGATTTCCATGCCCACCAGCTTTCCAACACTTCAAACGACGATCTCCCACCACGATAAAACCCGGATCAGAAAAAGTAGACTCCGGCGTCACTTTACCCTCTTCCAAAGCTGCCGCCGCAGTAATTATTTTAAAAGTAGAACCTGGTTCATACATATCAGTAAAGACCGCATTCCGCCGATTCTCAACCGGATATTCATTAAACTTATTCGGATCAAACTTAGGTCGATTCGCCAGTCCTAAGATCTCACCCGTTTGAGGATCAACCGCCAGTGCCATCCCACGTTTAGAATTAGTCTCACCAACTGCCCGTTCCAATTCACGTTCCATGATATACTGAATATTCTGGTCAATGGTTAAAACTATCGAATCTCCATCCGTTGGTGCTACATAACGGCGTTCCCCTTGAGGAATATGATGTCCGGTAGTATCATACTCGGCTTGTTCATTACCCGGAATACCACGCAGATAATGGTCAAAATACCGCTCCAGCCCTTCCAGTCCCTGATTATCAATTCCCGCAATTCCCAAAATCTGTGCTGCCAGAGAAGTTTGCGGATAAAAACGCTGTGCTTTTTGACAGACCTCAATTCCCGAAAGACGTTTTTCTTTGATCACTTGACGTAACTTGACGATCTGTTGATAGTATACCTTTCTTTTTAACCATACAAAAGATGTTCGTTTGGTTAAAAGCTCCTGAAGTTTCTGGGATTCCAAGCCCAAAATCGGAGCAATACATCGTGCTGTTAAAGCAGGGTCAGGAATCTCCGCTGGTACCGCATAGACACAATCAGAATCAATACTAATTGCCAATTCGTTACGTAGACGATCATAGACCGTCCCTCGACACGGCAGAATTGTTATCGCACGAAATCTTTGGTCTTCAGCCAATTTTCGTAACCATTCTGCCTTAAAAACTTGCAGATATATCAGACGCGTAATCAGACTGGATACCAGGAGCAGAACAAATAGTAACAATAAGGCAATTCTCTTTCTAACCTGCGTTCCGCTCTGATTCAATCTTTTCCCTCCACCTCATTTGCAACTATACACTTATCAGTTAACGATCTTTTGCCATTGTTGCACCTAAACTACTTAACCAAGCAACCGCTTGTGACCACAGATTATTCTCATAATATATTGTTCTTGACACGTTTTTACTCGCAATTGCTTCGACTTTGTAAGGTCGTGTCGTTTTTTTATGTATAGAATAATTATCATAGTTATCCGGAAGTTGCATCCCTAATTTAGTCACTGCAACCTCTTGAATTCGTTCAAAAGACCCTAACCCGGAGACCTCCATCTGCATCTCCAAAAGTTGACGATCAAGCTCTTTGATCTGTTTTTCCAACGCCTTACTTTGATAATTTTGCTGTAGTAACATTCCATGAACTAAAAGATTAACACAGACTAAAATTACTAGGTTGATTAGAACCAAGCCAATTAATCTGCGGAAACCTTTCCGTCGTTGCTTTTTTGGTGCCTCGATGTAACCGGTAGCTGTCTCCTCTTCATGTGTACAATGTTGTTTGGCTACTAACATGTTTATGCACCTTCCTCTTAATCATAGCCCTATTTTTTAAAAAAAATTACAAAATACTTCCCAGAACTCACCAAATTATGTAAGTCAATCATAAATTTATCTTCTCCGCCACTCTTAATTTGGCACTTCGGGCACGTGAATTCTGTTCAATTTCTGCTGCAGTTGGAATAATTGGTTTCTTTGTAATCACCTTTAATTTTGGAAGTTGTCCACAAATACAAATCGGAAAATTCCTCGGACAGGTACAACCACTTGACCATTTATTAAACGTTTCCTTCACGACACGATCCTCTAAAGAATGAAAAGAGATTACCACAATTCTACCTGATGGTTTTAAGA
>JBFYZC010000199.1:0-12338 GCA_041309705.1 Bacillota bacterium
CTACCCGACGGGGCTGTTTTTTTACGACGCCAGATGATAATCATCGTTTTATGACGTTTTTTTAAATAAGGAGTTAAAAAAACTTCTAAGATCTTCATTACGAGCCTCCTTTCGGGACTTATATAATTTCCAATTAAAGATCTCTTATTTTATCAAGTGAAATTATTTATATATTTTCCGGTAAAGATCTTTCGTTATATCGAGTGAAAATATCTATATAGTTTCTAATAAAGATCTCTTATTTTATCAAGTGAAAATATCCAAAGCACTAAGGATTTTTCACGATGATAGAATAAATTAGACCTTTTAGAAAGTATTAAAAGCGTACTAGGGATTTTTCGCGAAGATAAAATGAAATAGATCTTTCGGAAAATATATAGAGTACTAAGGTTTTTGCCAAGATGAAATAAGTTAGATCTTTCGGAAAGTATATGGTTCGCTTTATTCTATGAGAAAAACTTAAAAAGTGTTAATTTTTTTTCTTGGGGATGCTGCAATTTCACACTCTCACTTTCAGCAAGTACTATAAGATAAAATATTTTTTGTTAAGAAGGAAACTATTTCAGACTGTCGAAGAAGTCAAAATAAAATTAAATCAATAATTTTTATCTGTCAATGCAGGCGATACCGCTCGAATTTATAATTTTACTGCTCTATCGATAGCTAATTTTGTGAACCATATATTTTCAGGTAAAGATCTTTCATTATGTCGAGTGAAAATATCCAGCGTACTAGGGATTTTTTGCGAAGATAAAATGAAATAGATCTTTCGGAAAATATATATATCTTCCATTAAAGATCTTTCATTATATTGAGCAAAATATCCAGTGTGTTAAGGATTTTTTGTGAAGCTAAAGTGAATTATATTTTTTGGAAAGTATATTAAAGATCCAGATTAAAGAGACAAGCTTTGATGAATAAAGAGAGCAGGCATTAGTCTGGTATTGAATTGAGAAAAATAAAATTTAGGAGGGGGAAGTGTTTTGCTGCCAAAGGATTTGAAATACACTGCTGAACATGAGTGGCTGAAGATTGAAGGAGATCGAGCAATTGTGGGGATTACCAATTATGCTCAAAAGGAATTGGGAGATGTTGTTTTTGTTGATTTGCCAGCAGTAGGTCAAAGAATAAATATTAAAGAAGGTATGGCAACCATTGAGTCAGTAAAAGCGGTTTCGGAAATTTATGCTCCAGTAAATGGTGAGATAGTCGAGATTAATGATAATTTAGAGCATAGCCCAGAATTTATTAATCAAGATCCATATGGTAAAGGCTGGATTGCGATTGTTGAACTGACTGATCAGCAAGAGTTAGATCAATTACTTAACTCTACTACTTATGCTGAATTGATTGGCGAATCTAAATGATCTGGCGGTTAATCCCTTATCGTGTAGCAGATCCGGCGTGGAATATGGCAGTTGATGAAGCACTATTTCGAAGCTATTTGGAGGAAAATACTCCACCAGTACTACGATTTTATGGTTGGTCAAAACCAACTATTTCGATTGGCTATTTTCAGGACACTGTAGCGGAAATCAATCTTGCCAGATTGCGTGAGCTTGATTATGGGCTGGTACGTCGAACTACCGGGGGACGTGCAGTCTTGCATGATTGTGAGTTGACTTATGCAGTGATTGGCGGGGTAAGAAGTGGCTTGCCTTTGGGACTGATGCCATCATATTTATATATTTCTCACGCTTTAATTGAAGCATTTAGTGAATTGGAAATTATCGCAAAGTTGCATCAGGGAATGCCTCAAGGTAAAATTAAAAGTGGTGCCTGTTTTGATGCACCTTCATGGTATGAACTGATGGTTGCTGGTAAAAAATTAGTTGGTAGTGCGCAATATCGCCAAGGGGAAAATTTTTTGCAACATGGTTCGATTTTGTTGGATTTTGACGCCGCAGCACTGACTAAGGTTTTGAATCTTAGTTCAATAGAAGCATCAGAATATGCTGCAATTTTACAGCGCAAGGTAACTTCCTTTGCTGATTTGGGGGTCTTCACAACTTTGGAGAGGATGATTACCACAATTTGTCTCGCTTTTCAGAAATTATATCAGATTGAATTTGAGATTAGTGATTTGACGAGTGGCGAATATCAACAGGCGCAAGAGTTGATGGAGCTTAAATATGCTACTGATAATTGGAATCTGATTCGTGGCAATAAAGAATCACAGCTTCAGTCTTTTGGGGGTAGAATTTTTGCATAAAGAACCAATGAAACTATACATTGGAGATGTTGTAAGAATGCGTAAAGTACATCCTTGCGGAGGTACTGATTGGGAAATTTTGCGTGTGGGAATGGATTTTCGGATTAAATGTATTACCTGTGGACGAGTTGTGATGTTGTCGCGGATTAATTTTGAAAAATCAATTAAAAACATTATCAAACAAACTATTATAAATGATTGATTTTTGGTAATAATAAAAATTAAGTTCAACATACAGCGAAGAATTAATCAATTTGTTTCTTGAATTTAAGAAATTTTGCTTGAATTGAGCGAGTGATAGTGATATAATTTGACGAGTGACTTCCCTGCTCCAAATTTTTGGAGCCGTTAGTCCAAAGGGAGGAGGTGTTTTTAGTGCGTAATTATGAGGCAATTTATATTCTGAAACCAGATATGGATGAGGAAGCAGTTGTCGCTGCAGTAACTCGTTTTGAAGATGTAGTTAAAAACAATGGTGGCGAGATTGTCAAACTGGATCGCTGGGGTAAACGTCGTTTGGCTTATGAGTTAAATGATTATACTGAAGGTCATTATGTTTTGATGAATTTTAAATCACCCAGTACTGCATTTCAAGAGTTAGAGCGGATGATGAGAATTTCAGATTTTGTGCTGCGTCAATTGATTATTAAAAAAGAAGACTAATAAAGGTGAAGATTAAATGAATCATATTGTGTTAATTGGTAGGCTAACCAGAGACCCTGAATTGCGCTATACCCCAAATGGAATAGCAGTGGCAAATTTTGATTTAGCAGTGGATCGTCCGTCCAATCAACAAGGTGAACGCGAAACCGACTTTATTAGAATTGTCGTCTGGCAGAAACAGGCAGAAAATTGTGCTAATTACATTAAAAAGGGTCGTTTAGTTGCAGTGGAAGGTCGTTTGCAGATTCGCAAATATGAAACTCAGGATGGTCAGAAACGTCAGGCAGCAGAAGTAGTGGCAAGTCATGTGCAATTTTTGGACAAGGCACGTGATGACGCTGGTTCGGGAAGTCCTGTTGCATCTGGAAGTAGTAACAATACTAACGATCTTGGAGGCATCAATCTTGATGACCTACCATTTTAGCAGATTTCATTTAATAAAACTTGATATTTGAAGATTGATTTTTTAGGTTTTTGTATGGAGGTGAATAAATAGTGGCTAAAAATGAAAGAGAACAAGGTCGCGGTCGGAGACAGAAACGTAAAGTATGTTCTTTCTGCGTTGATAAAGCATCAACCATTGATTATAAAGAATTAGCCAAACTTCGTAAATATATTACGGAACGGGGTAAGATTTTACCACGTCGAATCTCTGGAAACTGTGCAGTACATCAACGTCAGTTGACGATAGCAATTAAAAGAGCAAGACAGATTGCATTGCTCCCTTTTACGAGCGAATAGAGAGTTTAACAGAAGCGGCGATAAATATCGTCGCTTTTTTGTTATCTTTTACGAATAAATCATTGCAAAGTATTAATCTCTAAACTGTAAGAAAACGGGAGACTCTTTCTGAGAGGAAAAATTGAGATAATAGAGAATATGATGGGTTGAGGAGGAACTATCATGTCTTCAACTAACCCTGATTTAAATATTACGAAAAATGTTCGTGCTATCGAGTGGTTAAAAGGTGAAATGGTTACCGCGGTAGGGACACTTTTTAAAGCATTGGCGCGAGATAGCGAAGCAGCAATCGTGAATGCTTTGGCAGGATTAATTTTAAGTTGTTATTTTTTGGGAAAAAGACTGGGAGTGCCATTCCAAAAGATTGATGAAACGGTGGAACAGTTATTGGAATCACCACAAATGCAAGAACATGAGATTGAGGAATGGTATGGTGATGTTTCTAGCTTAGAAAATTATTGGCAAGAACGTAAAAAGTCAGAGTAAGTAATAAGTTAAATTTTTTGATGAGGCATTATTCTTAAGAGATATAATTTATATTTTGAAAAGTGGGTGTCAGTATGAAAGTTATTTTGAAACAAGATGTGAAAGCCTTAGGTAAGAATGGAGAGATTAAAGAGGTTGCTGATGGTTATGCACGTAATTTTCTTTTGCCAAGAGGATTAGCGGTTGAGGCGACCAGTGGTAATGTTAAAGTTCTCTCGGATTTGAAAGAAGGTGCTGTAAAAAAAGAACAGCGCGAAATAGCTGAAGCGAAAGAATTAGCAGCTAAATTAGAGGGAATTAAAGTGTTATTTAAAATGAAATCCGGTGAAGGTGGGCGTTTGTTTGGCTCGATTACCACCAAAGATATTGCCGAACAATTGAAGAAGGCTCATCGAATTGAACTTGATAAACGTAAGATCTCATTGGATGAAGCAATTAAGGGATTGGGTGAGTATCAAGTGAAGTTACAGCTTTATAAAGGAGTTATTGCTGAAATTATTATCTCAGTGACTGCGGAATAAAAACTTGAAAAGGAGCTATTCATGAAAGGTATAATTCGTAAATTTGGCTCAAATACCAAGCCAAGTCCCTCCCTTCATGAACGCTTGTTAGATGAAGAGCAACTAGTAAGGCAAGTATCAGCGATTTATGCACTATTATCCAATTTGTATGGTTCAGATAAATTGGTATTAAAGGCAGGAAAATTAGAAGCTTTAAAACTAATGCGTTCAGAAATACTTGAGGAACGAATCTTGGCGTTGCAAAGAATTGTTTTTGAAGATCCGACAATCGAATTAGTGCCAGAGGCTAATTTATCAGAGATTTTAAATGAAATTGAAGAAGAGATTGCGGATTTAATTGCCAGGCGTACTGTGGAAGAGAAGATTGAGAAGAAGATTGCCGAACGAATGCAACAGCGGCACGAAGAATATCTTCAAGATATTAAAAATCAAATCTTACGCGAGAGTACCGGACCGGATAATCCACATACTTTAAAAAAATTGTCCCAATTAGAACAGTTGGATCGGATTAATCTCTCCAAATCGGCTTTGGAGACCTTAAAACCAACTAAATTGAGTGAGGTAGTAGGGCAAGAACGTGCAATTAAGGGATTATTGGGTAAAGTCGCCTCGCCTTTTCCACAACATGTGATTCTGTATGGACCACCAGGTGTAGGTAAAACTACGGTAGCACGTCTGGTTTTGGAAGAAGCGAAAAAACTGAAATTTACTCCATTTAAAGAAGATGCATCCTTTGTTGAAGTGGATGGAACCACTTTGCGTTGGGATCCACGTGAGGTGACCAATCCTTTACTAGGCTCAGTGCATGATCCAATCTATCAGGGAGCACGACGTGATCTGGCAGAAGGAGGAGTTCCTGAGCCAAAACCTGGTCTGGTTACTGAGGCACATGGTGGAGTCTTGTTTATTGATGAGATTGGTGAAATGGATCTGATGTTACAGAATAAACTTTTAAAGGTTTTAGAAGATAAACGGGTCTTTTTTGATTCAGCTTACTATGACCCGAATGATGTGAATGTACCGAAGTATATCAAAAAATTATTTGCCGATGGTGCACCGGCTGATTTTGTTTTGGTGGCAGCAACTACCCGTGAACCAAGTGAGATCAGTCCAGCCATTCGTTCCCGTTGTGCCGAGGTTTATTTTGAACCGTTGGCTCAGACTGATATCAAGCAAATTGTGATTAATGCTGCGGAAAGATTAAAGATTGAGTTAGGCCCTGAAGTTCCGCAATTAATTGGTGATTATACCATTGAAGGACGTAAAGCAGCAGGAATCCTGGCAGATGCTTACGGAATAGCACTTTATAAACAGAAAGATCAAGCTAAAGAAGTAACTGATTTTAAATTAACCAAAGCAGATCTCTTGGAGGTCTTTCAAATTAGTCGTCTTTCGCCATATTTAACCGTCAAAGCAGCTGATAAACTTGAATTAGGTAAGATTTTCGGACTGGGTGTCAGTGGCTTTTTGGGTTCGGTACTCGAAATTGAGGCAATTGCTTTTCCTACGGAGAAAGGTAAGGGAAGACTACGTTTTAATGAAACTGCTGGCAGTATGACTAAGGATTCGGTATTTAATGCAGCATCAGTGGTTCGACTGGTAACCGGACAGGATATGTCAGATTATGATGTTCATGTGAATGTAGTAGGTGGAGGTAGGATTGATGGTCCTTCGGCTGGAGTGGCAATCACGCTGGCAGTGATCAGTTCGCTACTGAATAAGCCTTTACCACAAAATATTGCCGTTACTGGTGAAGTCTCAATTCGAGGACAGGTAAAGGCAGTAGGTGGCGTGATTGAGAAGATTTATGGTGCACGACAAGCAGGAATTAAACAGGTTTTTGTTCCACTTGAAAACGCGAAAGATATTCCTGATGGATTGATTGATATTGAAGTAACGCCAATTGATACCGTACAAGAAATTGTGGACCTATTACTGGAGGGTCAAAGTTGAATGAAGAGACAATTTTAGAGAAGATTCCACCTCAAAATATCGATGCCGAGCGGTCAACCCTCGGCTCGATGCTTTTAGAGAAGGAAGCAATCTATAAAGCAGTTGAAAGCTTAAAAGCAGATGATTTTTATCGTGAGGCGCATCGCGTGATCTTTGAGACAGTATTGCAGCTGGCAAACTCAGGTGAACCGGTAGATATTATTACTGTTTCTGAGGCGTTGAAACAACGTAATATGCTGGAGAAGGTTGGTGGAATTCCATATCTGACTGCGCTGGCAAATGCAGTACCAACAGCGGCAAATATTGAGTACTATGCCAAAATTGTAGAGGAAAAATCATTATTACGGGCAATTATCTCAGTAGCAACGCAGATTGTTAAGTTGGGTTATGAAGGTGCAGAAGAAGTTGATGTAATTCTTGATGAGGCAGAGAAGACTATCTTTCAGATTACCCAAAAAAGAAATGTTAAAGGTTATATTAGTCTAAAAAGTATTCTGGTCGAGACATTTGAGCGAATTGAGCAGCTTTATGATAGTCGAGGTAGTGTTACTGGAGTTTCTTCCGGTTTTGCTGATCTGGATCGGATGACCGCTGGTCTGCAGCCATCAGATTTGGTGATTTTGGCAGCTCGTCCTAGTATGGGGAAGACGACTTTTGCCTTGAATATTGGGCGCTATGTTGCAGTCGAAACCAAGACTCCAGTAGTAGTCTTTAGTCTCGAGATGTCCAAAGAACAGTTGGCCTTAAAATTACTCTGTTCTGAGGCGGGAGTTGATAATCAGCGAATTCGTACCGGAACCTTGATTGATAGTGATTGGCCCAAGCTCTCTCATGCGCTCGGACGACTCTCGGATTCATTGATGTTTATTGATGATACAGCCGGGGCAACAGTGATGGATCTGCGGAGTAAATGTCGTCGCATTAAAGCAGATAATGGTTTGGGTTTGGTGATTATTGACTATTTGCAGTTGATGCAGGGTGGTGGAAAGAGTCGTAATGAGAACCGTCAGCAAGAGGTCTCAGAGATTTCGCGTTCTTTAAAATCTCTGGCGCGTGAATTGAGTGTCCCAATTATTGCGCTCTCGCAGTTATCCCGTGCGGTAGAGCAGCGTCAGGATAAACGTCCCTCACTGGCGGATCTGCGTGAATCTGGATCACTAGAGCAAGATGCGGACTTGGTAGCTTTTTTGTATCGTGATGATTACTATAATCCTGAGACTGAGCGTAAAGGAATTACTGACCTGATCATCTCAAAACAGCGTAATGGTCCGGTAGGATCAATTGAGTTGCTCTTTCAGAAGGAGTTCAGTAGATTTGTGGGGATTGATAAGTATCGCAAGCAGTAGTAGTCTGCTAGAATGATTGACATAAGTTGAAAAGAGTTTGTTTTTGTGGTAAAATATAACATAGATTTTGAAAATTCCTAGCTAGATCATACTGATGATAGCTGGGATTTTTTTCAATAAGATTTGTTTTTTAATGAGAGGTGATCTTTTGTGAGGATCTTGCTAGGTGGGGCATATGGAAATTTAGGAAGAGATATTCTGGAAGAATTATTAGCTAATAATTATGAAGTCGTGGCGCTGGGTAGAAAAATTAGTGAGGTAATCAAGTCGGATCGGTTAATTAATAAACAGGTGGATGTGACTGAGCCTAAGTCATTGGAGGGAATCTGTGCTGGAGTCGAGGTGGTGATTAGTACGATTGGACTTACTACCAGCAGTAAAAGTCTCACCCACTATGATATTGATTTAAATGGGAATTTGAATTTACTAAGAGAAGCACAGCGTGCTGGAGTGAGGAAATTCATCTATGTTTCAGTCATTAAATGTGAGACTGATCCCAGTATTCCGATGTTGGATGCAAAACGGCAGTTTGAAGATGAACTGAAGCGAAGTGGGATGGAGTACACCATCTATCGTCCAACAGGCTATTTTTATGATATTAGCAAAGTTTTCAAGCCAATGGTTGATAAAGGTACAGTAATGCTTTTGAAGGGTAGTCAAGTATCAGCCAATGTGATTGATACTAAGGATTTAGCTCAATGTATTGTTGAAAATATTAATCAAAATCAGCATCAAACGATTGAGATTGGTGGTCGTGAAGTATATACATATGAAGAGATTGCGGAACTTTTCGCGCTAGCAGCAGGTAAGGAAGTAAAGATTAAATATGTTTTACCTTGGATCTTTGACCTTTTAGCAGGAGTTGCTAAAATAACCCAAAATGGCAAATATGCCAATATTAAATTTGGGAAATGGACGTTGACTTATGATATGAAAGCTCAGCTTCAATATGGTAAGAGTTCTTTTAGGGAATATATAAAAAATTTGTATATTAATTGATAATGTTTTATAAAATTAAATGTTTCTAAAATTTTAGCACTATGACTAGAAATATAAGTCAAGTGCTTTTATTTTATCTATTTTGATCTCATTTGTTTGGATGTAACAAAACAGTAACACCTATCAGTTATAATTAAAATGTGAGTTGAATCTGGAAATTTTTCTTCATAACTTGAATATCGCGCATAATTATTATATTTTTTTAAATTTATATTTACATATTTTTACATAATTTACAATTATATATTTTCCGAAAGATCTAATTCATTTTATCTTCGTGAAAAATCCTTAGTGCTAGCTATAATTTCCAAAAAATCTAATTCATTTTATCTTCGTGAAAAATCCTTAGTGCTTTGGATATTTTCACTCGATAAAATAAAAGATCTTTATTGGAAAGTATATTGATCTTTTCACTCGCTAAAATAAAAGGTATTTATTGTAAAGTATATTGATCTTTTCACTTGATATAATGAAAGATCTTTACCGTAAAATATATAAATCAGCTTGGGCTGTTCTGAAAGAAATACTGAACATGATACTTAATAACTTAAGGAGCGACCATGAGATATCGTGCTTTATTTGGAGGATTAGTAGGCTGTATATTTTTTTTAGCTAGTTTTTCAATTGAGGCTAGTCTTAGTAATGTCGGAAAAACAGTAATCGCTAACTTTGGAAAAATAACCGCAGTTGAACCAGTTGTGCAGAAACTTACTTTACCATATAACATACAACTATCCCAAAAATGTGGCTTAACAATCTTGGCTGAAACTCCAGGGTTAATTGAGCATGATTCTGGAAGAGTGCTTCCTTGGAAGAGAATGAAATTGATGCTGGGAGAAAAAAATTTAAGTGTTTCTGCGTATCAACCAGTGAAATTAGCACCTGCATCTGAGGTGCAAGAGATAATTTTAATGGTGCAAGGATTATTTGAGCCAAGCGATCGACCTGGTAATTATGAAGGAATCATTACTCTACAATCATGGCGAGAAAATGAGGCTAAGCAAGATCAAGAATTGTTAAAATCTATAAAAATTTATGTCAAAGTAGAGATCTCAGCTTGGGTGAGATTAAACAGTGAAAATTTCAAAGTAAATATTAACGAGGTTACTGGAGATGGAGTTGGTTTGCGTACTGTGACACCTGTTAATCTGAAAGTTGCCTCAAATGATAAATGGGCAGTTTTTTTAAACCTTAATCAAAATGATCTTGCAGAAGGAAAAGTGATACCAATCAATCTACAAATTTTTTCTCGCATAAATTCAGTACAAACTTTTCCACAAACCTTCAAAGAAAAAATTTCAAACTCTAAAATAATTGCAGCTGGAATGCCAACTGTAAATGGTAAGGATTACTGGTGTGAACTTCCATTATCGTTCACGATTGACTCTTATACTAAATATCCAGCTGGAAAGTGTAATTTTCAGTTTAATTGTACCGGAGAAGTCTTTGGTAATCAAATTTGATACAGTTCAAAAGCCAAAGGGCGCGATGGTTTTTGATTGTATATAGTAGTTAATGAAAATAATTTAACGTCTAGGAGGAATTTCAAAATGAAAAAAGCTCTTGTTTTAGCTGGAATTTTAGCTCTCATTACTGGTTCTGCAATTGTTGGCGCTTCTGGTTATGGTGATCATAAAAATGATAAAGGTATCAATGTTGTTGAATGGACTAATGGTTCATACAATGATACTGAGATTGAACGTAGTAAATATTATATGGACATTAACGATCCTAATCCTGGTTCACAGGTAGTTCAAGTTGACTTAGCTGCTCATGCCTTTATTCCATGCTATATTCGAATGGATGTAGTTGGTAATGGTGGTCAAGCAGCAGCTGAAAGTTTTGGACCTGGCGCTGTTGCTAAAGTTAATGGTTCAAATAACTTCTATTTACTATTTGATAACGAAGTAGGCGGATTTTGTGATAAAGATTGGAATGTTTTAGGTCATGGTAGAAATGCTCAAATCGTACCAGGACAAAATTTATTTATCCGTGGTTGCGATACTTTCAAAGTAGTTGTTTATGCTAATGATAGCTATAAATATGATGTCGTCTCCAGTCCATTGAAGAAAGTTGATGCAGTTGGAAATGCTGGTGATGTTAATTTAGCACTTGATATGCGCAGTAAGGTTGATGGCGGTAATTGGGGTAGTACCACCACCTTCGCAACTGATAACACTGTAGTTAACATTGCTGAGAAAAAAGCTTGTGAGACTATGACAGCAATGCATCAATTCCGTGTACCATATAAAAATACCACTGCTCAAGGTCACTACAATGGTACAGTTACTTTTAAAGCTTACTTAATCTAAGCAGTTTCTCTTTACATTAAAAGAGATTAACCTGTTTAGTATAAAAATTTAAAACTTATGGCTGGAGACGCGCCCCAGCCATACATTTCTATGGAGGGAAGTAAATGTTTAAGACTAAAAATTCAGTTAAGCGGATGACTATTTGTAAGTATTTTAAATTCTTTAGTATCATTTTGTCTAATATCATTTTGTTACTCTTTTGTATCAATGTTGCGATGGCTTCGGTGCTGGTCGAACCGGGACGTTTTATTTTAAGTTGTAAACCAGGTGGAAAAACTACTGGCACAATTAAAGTAACTAATCAAAGTAAAAAAGAGGCAAATGTTCAAGCAGTTATTTATGATTGGACTCTGGACAAGAATGACAAAATAGTAACCGCCGGCTTGGGAAAGAGATCTGATAGCCTTAACGGAATGATTAAGTTTAATCCACAACGATTTAAATTAGCCCCTGGAGCCAGTCAGATAGTTCGATTTACCATTGTTGCAGATAAAAGCCCCGGTGAAAAACGAGGGATCATTTTCTTTGAAGAAAAAGATGGAACAATGAAGGCTACTGGTGCAGAAGTTGTTACCCAAGTGGGCTGTACGCTTTATTTGGGAATTACACCATTAAAAATGGCTTTTAGGCAGTTGGATGCAAAGGTTGAAACTTCTAAAAACAGTTTCCCATCAGGAATCCTTGAACTGAAAAATGAAGGAATGGGGCATATCAGATATGTGATCAATTATCGTTTGATTGATCAAAAAGGCGCAGTGACTTTGGAAGGAAAAACTGAAGAATATGTAGTTTTGCCAGGGTTTCAACGTAAAGTTAAGTTTCCGATTAAAGGGAAGATTAATGCTGGAAAATATCGTTTACAATTAACGGTTGAATTTCAAGGAACAACTAAAAAATTGGAATATAGTCTGCCATTTACACAGGTTAAAAGTATATAGGTCTTTTAAGAATACTTAAACATATATATTTTCACTCAATATGATAAGTGATTTTTAGTGTAAAGTATATATATATTTTCCGAAAGATCTAATTCATTTTACCTTCGTAAAAAATCCTTAATACGCTGGATATTTTCACTCAGTAAAATAAAAGATCTTTATCGGAA
>JBFYZC010000200.1:0-2759 GCA_041309705.1 Bacillota bacterium
GATGAGCAGAGTGATTTGATCAAGAGTATTTTAAATGGTATGAATGATATTTTGCTTCAGAAAGATGAGAAAGTAGCAATAAATCTAATAGAGTTTATTAAGCTTCATTCATATTTACAGTACGCTTTATTACGTAAGGCACTGCAGTTATTTCGTCCTGGTTATCAACTGGAACTAAAACAGCTATTAAATTTGCGTGAGAAAATATGTTTGGAAGAGAGTAATTTTAAATTAACGCTGCTTCCGAAGCAAGTTAAGGTGTTTTATGAGAAAGGCTATCTTTTTTTTGATAATAGTGAAGTTGTGACTTGGCAAGATGTTTCTTATCAATTAAATGTTCCAGGTATGACGCAAGTAGTTCCAATTGGATTATGTTTTGAGGTTGGCTTAGATAATCTGCCAAGTGATTGGGGAAATATCTCGAATTTTGAAGCTTATTTAGAACCTGAAATACTGAAACTACCTTTAAAGATTAGATTTTGGCAACCAGGTGATCTGTTTCATCCTTTGGGAGTACATGGCTCGCAAAAATTACAGGATTTTTTTGTGAATGCGAAAGTTCCCAAGCGAATCCGGCATCAGATACCATTAGTGGTGGACGCTACTGAAAAAATTGTTTGGGTGGTTGGTTATCGTTCTTCAGAACTCTTCAAAGTCACTTCTAAAACTCAAAATACTCAGGTTTGGCATGTAAAAGTTTCACCTTTCGTTTAGTTTTGCTTTAGAGTTGTATAAAAAAAATGACTGTGGTATAATATTTAACATGGCAGAAATCGGCGATCTATTTGCCGAAGGGAGGTTCATCTTTGTTAAAAATTGCGCGTGAAATTGCAATCTATTTTATTGGAGCAGTGATCTTTTTTCTTTTAATTATCAAAATTACCAGTCCCAAAGAACCATTAAAGCTTGATTTTGATCAATTTACCAAAAAGGTAGCTGCTGGTCAAGTTGCTGATGCTGTAATCAATAATAATGATGGTACGATTCAAGGCAGCTTAACTAATGGTAAAAAATATCGTACTGAAGGACCATTGGATCATCCTGAACTTTATGTTAATCAATTGAGAGAGAAAAAAGTAAAAATTTCTTTTTCAAATTCTGGTAATGGCTGGTGGACGATCATTCTTCCCAATCTTGGATTTTTAGTGATTATAATGATTTTCTGGTTTTTCTTATTAAATCAGATGCAAAATTCTGGTAATAAAGCTTTATCCTTTGGAAAAAGTCGTGCGCGTTTGCATACCGATGATAAAGCTAAAACTACCTTTGAAGATGTTGCGGGAGCTGATGAAGCTAAAGAAGAGCTGGTTGAGATTGTGCAATTTTTACAGCAGCCAAGACGTTTTACTGAATTAGGGGCTAAAATTCCTAAAGGGGTGCTGTTAATTGGTTCACCTGGAACAGGTAAAACCTTGCTTGCCAAAGCGGTAGCTGGTGAAGCAGGAGTTCCATTCTTTAGTATCAGTGGTTCTGATTTTGTGGAGATGTTTGTTGGAGTAGGTGCTTCGCGGGTACGTGACCTCTTTGAGCAAGCTAAGAAAAATGCTCCTTGTATTGTGTTTATTGATGAAATTGATGCAGTAGGACGCCAACGTGGTGCAGGAGTTGGTGGAGGACATGATGAGCGTGAACAAACTTTAAATCAATTACTGGTTGAGATGGATGGTTTTGAAATTAATTCTGGGATTATCATGATTGCGGCAACTAACCGACCGGATGTGCTCGATCCAGCTCTACTCAGACCAGGACGATTTGATCGACAGGTTACTTTAGATATTCCGGATATTAAAGGTCGCGAGGAGATTCTAAAGGTACACGCACGTAATAAACCATTTGCGCCTGAAGTTGATCTGAAAGTAATTGCCCGACGTACTTCGATGTTTACCGGTGCAGATCTAGCAAATGTACTAAATGAAGCTGCGATACTGGCAGCAAGACGTAATAAGAAAAAGATTTTTATGGAAGAGTGCGAGGAAGCAATTGAGCGTGTGATTGCAGGTCCAGAGAAGAAAAGTCGCACAATGAGTAGTAAAGAGCGTGAATTAACCGCCTATCATGAAGCTGGTCATGCTTTGGTGGGGCATTTTTTACCAACAGTTGATCCAATTCATAAAGTATCAATTATTCCGCGTGGTCGAGCAGGAGGCTATACTTTAGCACTACCGCTTGAGGATAAGCATTATCAGACTCGAACTGAATTACTGGAAGATCTGGTGATGTTTTTGGGTGGTCGTGCGGCAGAAATAATTGCCTTGGGTGAGATTAGTACTGGTGCACGCAATGATCTGGAGCGAGCTACGAAGGTGGCACGTCACATGATCACTGAATACGGGATGAGTGATAAGCTTGGTTATATGACTTTCGGACACGGACATGAGGAGCAGGTCTTTTTAGGACGCGATTTCTCACGTGACCGAAATTATAGTGAAGAGACCGCCGCGGCAATTGATGCTGAGATCAAACATATTATGGATAATGCCTATCAAGATGCCGTACGGATTATTACCGAACATCGTGATTTACTTGATAAAATTTCTCAAACCCTTTTGGAGAAAGAGACTTTAGAAGGAAAAGAATTCTTAGTAATTATGGGTGAGAATTCAGAACAAGTTGAAGAAAATGTAGAAACAACTGCATAAATAGAAAAAGTGGCTGTTGCAAAATGCAACAGCCTTTTTACTTTACAAAGAACTGGAGACGGGAACACACTCCACCTCAATCTAGAAGCTAGGGGGAGTGCATCCCTTCCAGTCGATGTA
>JBFYZC010000201.1:0-10568 GCA_041309705.1 Bacillota bacterium
TTGAACCTGTTTTGCTACTGCTGATAGTTCATCTTGATATTTTTTGATACCAAAGGCTTGAACCGAGGTTTTTTGATTGTTGCTCATAAAAGTTAACTTCTCAGAAAGATTTTCGAATGGAAGAGCGAATTTAAGGTTTTTATAGAGAAAAGCATAGGAGAGAATTGCATTTGGTATTGGTTTTTCATTGATTGAGGGTGCTTCTGTACCAAATTTATTTTTGAGATTTTGATTTAGTTCTTCAAGAAATTTTGGTGTCAGATAATTCGCCATTGCTACATAGTCTTTGGAGGAAAGATTCTCTTTAGTAAATGATTGTTGGTTGAGGAGAGTGACGGTTTGAGAAGCGCCATTTAGACGAATTTTTTCTTTAATCATGTTATTTTGCAATTCATTCCAAGCCAGCTGAAAAGTACCACAATAAATTAGATTTTGATTATTAGTAATTTGACTTTTTAAATATGGGGTCACTAATGTTTCATTTGTCACAGCAGACGCTCCTTTTTTAGCCGAAACCGACCAATTTACTCCAATTAAGGCAACTAAACTGATTGAAAAAATAGTTAGCCAGATTTTTTTCATGATTTCATCTCCTAATTTTTAAATAAAAAACCATTCAACATATCCGAATGGTTTTTGAAATATCAAGTTGAATTATTACTTATTTCACTAAAAGTTCAGCATTATCAACCCAGAGGGCAAAATATGGTTTTTTACCTTCTTCTTTAAGGTAGATGAGAAATGGTTGATCAAAGATGAATGAGCGTGGTTGATTCATAGTACCTTTAATCATAATGATTTTACCTTCTGATTTGACTGCAGCGCCTTTTTCGTTGAGTTGGAATTTGATCCATTGTTTTGCTTTGAAGATGCTCCAGCCTTTCCAGCCTTTATTTAAAAAAGCTTTGCCTTCAAGTTCTTGATAAGAATGATCGATCAAGAAATTTAATTTGGGGATTTGAACTGTTTCGTCATCATTTAGGTTAGATGAATCATAGTTTTTTTTGCTACGTGCTTCAACCATTGCTAGAGTCTGTTCTAAAGTGCTTCCTGGTTTGATTTTTGCTAAGATTAATTTTTCATGAGTTGATTTAGTAGTTAGGCTTAGAATAAAATCATTAGGATCTTTGTAACTTAGGATACGAACTTGTTTACCCATAGCTTGTAATTTGTAGTTATACTTGGAGACTCCGAAAGCTTTCACTGGAGTTTTTTTATTGTTAGAAGAAAAATTTAATTTTTCAGAAAGGTCTTCAAAAGGAGTCATAAAATCGAGTTTTTTTGCTAAGAAAGCATAAGACATAATTAGATTTTTATCGGGAGCTTCTTTAATAATTGGAGCATCTTTGCCAAATTTATTTTTTAAATTTTCATTTAATTTTTGAAGAAAATCTACAGTTAGATAGTCTGCCATGGCTATATAAGAATTAGAGTCAAGATTTTCTTTAGTGAAAGATTGTTTATTCAGAGTTTTAGTGAGTTCGAATGCACCATTTAATTTGATTGGTTCTTTGATAATTGTGTTTTGCAGTTCGTTCCAGGCGAGTTGGAAACTGCCACAATAAAGGAGATTTTTACCAGAAGTAAATTTAGTTTGGAGATATGGTGTCACTAGTGTTTCTTTTGGCATGATAGAAGTTTCTTTTTTAGCTAAAACTGACCAATTCATTCCAATTACTGTAATTAAGCTGAGAGAAAAAAGAATTAAACAAGTTTTTTTCATATTGTCATCTCCTAAATTCTAAAATATATTTGTTTTATGATAATCACTATATTTTACTGAAGTTATTTTACCAATAGTTCAGTATTGTTAATCCAGACTGCAAGATAAGGTTTTTTGCCGCTTTCTTTTAAGTAAACCAAGAATGGTTGATCAAAGATAAAACTACGTAATTGGTCTTTTGCACCAGGAGGAGGACAACCATACATGATAATTTTTGCTTCAGATTTTACAGTAGCACCAGTTTCATTAAGTTGAAATTTAATCCATTGTTTAGCTTTAGAGATCTGCCAGTTTTTCCAACCTTTATTCAAGAAACTTTTACCTTCAAGCTCTTCGTAGTTATGGTCGATTAGAAAATCAATCTTGGGAATCTGCAGTGATTCATCCTCTTTGAGCGCAGGTTCTGCAGGAGTATTTTTTATTCTTGACTCTACTTTGGCAATTGTGGCGGCTAAAGTCGATTCAGGTTTGATTTTGGCAAGAATTAACTCTTCACGAGGCACATTAGTGTTTAGTTTAATAATAAAATCATTAGGGTTTTGATAGTTAAGAATTTGAACCTGTTTTGCTACTGCTGATAGTTCATCTTGATATTTTTTGATACCAAAGGCTTGAACCGAGGTTTTTTGATTGTTGCTCATAAAAGTTAACTTGTCAGAAAGATTTTCGAATGGAAGAGCGAATTTGAGGTTTTTATAGAGAAAAGCATAGGAGAGAATTGCATTTGGCATTGGTTTTTCATTGACTGAGGGTGCTTCTGTACCAAATTTACTTTTCAGATTTTGATTTAGTTTTTCAAGAAATTTTGGTGTCAGATAATTCGCCATTGCTACATAGTCTTTGGAGGAGAGATTCTCTTTAGTAAATGATTGTTGGTTGAGGAGAGTGACGGTTTGGGAAGCACCATTTAAACGGATTTTTTCTTTAATGATCTCATTTTGGAGTTCATTCCAAGCTAATTGAAAAGTGCCACAGTAAATTGAATTTTGATTATTAGTAATTTGACTTTGTAGCGTAGGGGTAATTTTGGTCACTGGTAACACTCCTTTTTTGGCAGAGACTGAGCAACTGATCCCAATTAAGGTAATTAAAGCAACTGAAAGAATAGTTAAATAATTTTTTTTCATCATGATTCAGCGTAAAAAACCTTTGCATGATGCAAGAGGAAAACGCCTTCCTGCCTTTCTTAAAATAAATTTTTTTATTGGGAATTTTGGTGACCAAAGATTATATACTTTTCAAAAGATCTTTATTGTAAAGTATATAAATTTTGCTTAATACTTATTAAGACGTTCCAAGTTAGGATTTAGTTCCTAAAAAAAATACTGTTTATTTCAAGAATAAACAGTATTTTAAAACAATTTATTAAAAACGTTTTAAAAGCAGACAGGCATTGGTAGAACCAAACCCGAAAGAATTCGAGAGAGCTATTTTGAGAGGTGCTTTTCTGGCTTGAATTGGTACATAATCAAGATCACATTGCGGATCGGGTTGTTCTAAGTTAATTGTGGGAGGGAGAATTTGCTCTTGAAGCGCTAAAGCAGTAAATGCAGCTTCCACTGCTCCAGCAGCTCCTAACATGTGACCGGTCATAGATTTAGTGGAACTAATGGCTAGTTTGTGTGCATGTGTACCAAAGGCTAATTTAACTGCTGCTGTTTCCATGGCATCATTAACCGGTGTGGAAGTGCCATGCGCATTGATATAATCAACTTCAGTTGGAGAGATTTTGGCAGAAGCCATAGTGAGTTCCATACAGCGAGCTGCGCCAGAGCCATCAGGAACTGGTGCTGTAATATGATAAGCATCACTATTCATGCCAAAACCAATTATTTCAGCATAGATTTTAGCACCACGTGCCTCGGCATGGGTTAATTCTTCTATGATCAGAACTCCGGCTCCTTCGCCCATCACAAAACCATCACGGGTTAGGTCAAAGGGCCGAGAAGCTTTTTCGGGGGTCTCGTTATAAGTAGAAAGAGCCTTCATGTTGCTGAATCCAGCTAGACCGAGCGGGAGAATCGTGGCTTCACTACCACCGGTAATAATCGCATCAGCTTCGCCACGTTTAATCAGATGAAAAGCTTCACCAAGAGCGTGATTTCCAGTCGCACAAGCTGAGACTGGCGCGAAGTTTGGACCTTTAGCACCAGTGCGGATTGAAATTTGACCAGGTGCCAAATTAATCACACATCCTGGCACAAAAAATGGTGAAACTCGGTTTGGACCATCATTTTGAAGGATGGTTTCATAGTTGCACAGAGTCTCTAAGCCACCCATGCCCGAGCCGACAATTACTCCAACACGTTCGGCAATCTCTTTGGTAATTTTTAATTGAGAATCTTCGAGAGCTTCAAGTGCTGCAGCAATGGCGAACTGAATAAAACGATCCATCTTTTTGCACTCTTTTTTCTCAATGTATTGGAGTGGATCAAAATTTTGAATTTCGCCAGCAATTTTGGTGCTGTAATTGGTAGTATCGAATCTGGTGATCATTTTAATGCCACTCTGTCCTGATTTACATGCTTCCCAATTGATATTAATTTTTAATCCTAAGGGTGTAATGAGACCAATTCCTGTAATAACAACACGTTTTTCCAATATTTTCACCTGCTTTGTTCGTTGATATGTTTATTAATTGTGGCGGTTATACGACGAAAATTTTTAATCTCGTTTGGAGATAAAATTTCTTGTAATTCTTGATCAAGCGTACTAACTAAGGAAGTGATCTTTTGACGTGCTAATTTGCCTTCTGGAGTAAGTTGGATCAAGATGCCGCGTCGATCGTGAGGATCGGGTAAGCGTTCGATTAGATTCATTTTTTCTAGACGATCTAGAAGACCACTCATGCTGGAGTTTTCTAAATCAAGCTTGGCAGCTAAAAAACGAGGGTTTTCTTGACGATCTGGGGTAAGTTCCAGTAAGAGAAGTGCTTTAGGGACGGAGAGACCGTATGATGAGAATTGCTGATTATAGTAACGTGAAAGTTTCTGCCAGGTATTTTTAATTAAAAGACAAAAAAGAGGGCGATTGTTTATATCCATTTTAGGTTTCCTTTGATAAATGTGATATATTTTGTATCCTAATATTTCGCATACGAACAATATAGCATCATTTGAATTATTCGTCAAGGTGCTTAAATAAATATTACTTTGAATGCTAATGTTGATCAAGCCAGCTTAAGATATCTTGAGTCGCTTCATCACGATTGGTCTCGTTTAATAATTCATGTCGTGCATTGGGATAAAATTTGGATTGCAGATTATTACATCCAGCTTTTTGATAATTTTTGATTACCCAGGTTACTCCTTTGGCGAAGTTTCCTACTGGATCTTCACTACCAGCAATGAAAAATAAAGGAAGATTTTTTGGGACTGACATAAGATTTTTCTTGTGATAAAGATTGGTTAAGGCAGTAAAGAAATCATAATAAAATTGTGCAGTTGGCACAAAGCCGCAGTAAGGGTTGGAGCTATACTTATCAACTTCGATAGCATCACGTGACAACCAATCGAATTTAGTGCGATTAGGTTTGAAATAGTGATTGTAGCGAGTGAAGATTTGATGATTAAGTAAAGTGGCAGGAGATTTTACTCCAGCAGTAATCATTTTTAGCTTGGCTAAAAATTTTCCGTAATAACTTGATAGACTCAAGTTACCACCAGTAGCACAAATAATCGCGCCATTAAGTTCATTTCCGTAAGTAAAGAGATATTTTTGGGCTAAAAATGAACCCATACTATGTCCAAAAAGATAAATTGGCAGACCTGGATGTTCTTTAGTAATGATTTGGGTAAGTTGGTACATGTTTTTGACAAGCCATTCAAAACCATCTGTTCCGGCATAACCGAGCTCCATTTCATTTAACAGAGATCTGCCATGTCCCCGATGATCATTGGCATATATAATATATCCAGCGGCAACAAGTTCACTGGCAAAACGTTCATAACGTGCAGCAGTTTCGGCAATACCGTGAGCGATTTGTACAATGCCACGGATTTTCACTTGAGGTAGTGGCAGCCATTTATAGACAAAAATTTGATAACCCTGAGGATCTTGAAATGTAAAATGTTGTTGCTCCATGATTAAACACTCCTTTTTATTTACACTGTTTATACAGCCATTCAAGAATATCGTTGGTTACCTCATTGCGATTTAGTTCATTCAAAATTTCATGGCGTGCTTGAGGATAAAATTTACAAGTAATTCTAGTAAGACCAATTTTTTTATAAAGATCAATGAGTTTAATTACTCCTTTGGTGAAATCTCCAACTGGATCATTGGCACCAGAGACAAAGAGAATTGGTATCGTTTTAGGGATTTTTTTAAAAGCTTCTTTATTGTAATATAATTCTACTGCGTTAAAGAAATCATAGAAAAATTGTGCTGTCGGAACGAAACCACAATAAGAGCTATCAATGTATTGATTTACTTCGGTTTCATCGCGACTTAACCAGTCGAAATCAGTACGACTTGCCTTAATAGTTTTATTATAATGTCCAAAAGTAAGTTTCCCTAAATGATAACAACGAGTTAATGGATCTTTATGAAGTTCTTTTTTGGCTAAAAGCATTGCATATTTTAAAATGATTCCAGGATTATTAGCAACACCTGATAAAATTATACCAGAAACTTCATCATTATAACAAGAGAGATAATATTGAACCAAAAAAGCTCCGAGACTGTGACCAAAAAGAAAAATTGGTAGCTCAGGATATTCATTTTTGATAAAAAGAGTAAGTTGGTGCATGTTTTTGATGATCCAATTAAAACCATCTTCGCCAGCATAACCAAGATCTCTATAATTTTTGGCAGTTCTACCGTGACCACGATGGTCATTGGCGTAGACAATAAATCCGGCATTAGTTAAGGCGCGAGCAAATCTTTCGTAACGCCCTGCGTACTCTGACATTCCATGTGAGATTTGAGCAACGCCACGTAGTTTGATGTTTTTGGGGGGTAACCATTTATAGACATGAATAAGATAGTTTTGGTGATCAGTGAAATTGAAATGAGCCGTTTCCATAAAAATCCTCCATTTGGTCTATGAATATATTATATTTTAACATATTTTATTAGAAAATAACAAAAAAAATAGAAATAAAGGACAATAAAGTTTTATAACCAAATAATGCTAAATATTTAGAATATACAAAAATTACTTGACAAAAAATGGTTTTTAATGTTAAAATATAATTAAAACACACACTTTCGAAAAGTATATATTATTTTTTGAGAAGGTGCGGAATGTCTGAAGTAAAAGAAATTTTAAAAGAGGTCAAGTTGGTTAAAACAGTTAACATGTTGACTGTTTTACAAGTTCTTTATCATCAAAGAGTAGCCTCGAGAGCTTATTTGATGGAAGCTACTAAATTAAGTCTGGCTACAATCACCCGCATTATCAATCAGTTAATCAACGAACAGATAATTGTGGAAGAAAAAAGTGAAGTAGCAAGTGGTGGTCGGCGTCCGATGTTGGTGCGTTTGAATTATGAACAACTTTTTGTAGCAGGGGTTCAAGTTGCACGAGAACAGATTGCACTTGCTTTTTATGATCTACAGGGTTCGTTGCGGATAAAAAAAATACTTAGTCTGGAGTCTTTTGAACCAGAAAAGGTAGTTGCGGAAGTAAGAGCAACTTTTTTTGTGTTATTAGAAAGCACTCAGCTTGAACACCAGAAAATTTTGGGAGTGGGGCTTGCTGTCTCTGGAATAGTGAATCAGGAGAAAGGGATTCTTGAGCAATCATTAGAGCTTAATTGGGTAGGGATTCCAATTGTGAAAATGTTTGAAGAAGCATTGGGATTGAAAGTATGGGTAGAGAATAATCTTAATGTGGCAGCAATTGGTGAACTGTTTAGTAATAATCTGCAGAGCAGTAGCAATTTGCTGTATTTAAAGATCTTTCCAAATATTGGAGCAGGAGTGCTGCTTTCGGGTAAGTTACCCAGTTCCAAAGGAATGGCAGGAGAGATTGGATATTTACAATTATTTCAAAATAACTGGACTGGTTTGGATGAGAAATGTTTTTTGGTAAATGAGAGTTCTTTGTTAGAATTACCAATAGATGATCTGCAGATGAGACAATGGTTATTTGATTCGAATCAAGAGTTATTGACACTTAATTTTTTTGGAGATCTTTATGTAAAGATGTTTTTTGAAGAGACACTTGAGATTTTAACTAAGACAATTGCTTTACTAACTTTAATGCTAAATTTAGATATGGTGATTATTAGTGGTGTCAAAGATGATTTGCGTGAGCAATTTATTAAAATAATTAAACGCGAAGTATTAAAAAATATTGCTGCATTGGAGAATGATAAAAAAGTTGAGATTCAACTGGCACAATCGAATGAAGAAGCTGAGTTATTAGGCGCAAGTATGATGGTAATTGAAAAATTGTTTAGGTAAAGTAATTATAATTATTGGAAAGTGTATAGGAGGCAAATTTGAGATTTAAAAATCTAGGAGCAGAATTATATATTCCGGATGGCTTGGAAGTTAAAGCAGCTTTGGCACGGACTACACATCTGGGAATTGCAGCTCATGCTGATGATTTAGAGATTTTTGCTTATGATGGAATTTTACAATGTTTTCAAAAGTCTGAGGTCTGGTTTACTGGAGTGGTTTTGACCGATGGACGAGGTAGTACCCGTGATGGTGATTATCAAAACTATACTAACGACAAATTCTGTGAGTTACGTAAATTGGAACAGAAGAAAGCAGCAGTAATTGGTGAATATGCAGCGCAATTCTTATTGAATTATCGTAGTGAAACCATTAAGGATGTAATGGAAGATGATTTTGTGGATGAGTTGCAGCAGATTTTGAGCTTGACACAACCACGAGTGGTTTATACGCATAGTCTGACTGATCAGCATGAGACACATGTGGCAGTTGCCTTAAATGTAATTCGTGCTTTGCGTGAATTACCAACTCAGCTGCAACCTGAAGTATGCTATGGAGGAGAGGTTTGGGGTGGGCTGGATTGGCTACCCAAACAATATCAGGTAGTCTTTGATTTGAGTGCGCATGAAAATTTAGCCCATTCGTTATTGGGAATATTTGATTCACAATTAGCGGGAAAACGTTATGATCTGGCAGTGGCTGGTCGTCGCAGAGCTCATGCTACTTTTATGAAATCTGATCAAAGCGATCAGGCAAGCTCGATTGGTTATGCGCTAGATCTTACCCCCCTCATTAAGCAGCCACAAATAGAGATTGCTGATTATATAGGGCAATTAATACGAGATTTTGAAAGTGAGATTATGACAAAGATTAAAAAATTTTCTTGAATTAAATTGACTTTATGGTCTGATTTTGATATGCTTTGATTAATTTTGTAAAATTTATACTGGGGCTAAAATGACAATAGAAAAAAAGATTAGGGCACTTTATGTAGATGAACATGGTGAGCTGCAGGCAGAACCAGAGTTGTTGGCAGTAGGGTTGAATGGTGTACAAGTAGAGTTGGCAGATCAAACTTGGATTGATTTACCCAGCAGTGGCGAGATTACTTTGTTACCAGGACGTTTGCCATTGGGTTATGATGAATCCAGTGCAGAAGTAGTGGCTCTGGATGGTGTCACTGCGGTAGCGGCGATGATTCCAGTCGGGTACACGCGCACTTTGTTGCCTGGGTATGAGAAAATAGAAGAAATAGAGCTACCATTGCTTGGTTATACTGCAATTGGTTCATGTGACGGGAAATTAAAAGTAGCTGCACTAGCTACCGATGGTAATTTAAAATGGAATCCAGTTTACTATAATACACTGGATTTACCACGTTTAATCCAAGAAAAACAGCGCGAGCATCCAAAAAATCGTATCTTAAGCCAGCTTGCCAAATGCGCTTTGGAATATCATTGTTTAACTGCTCAAAATATCTTTTATCAAAGATGGGAAGCGGGAATTCCGGTTTCACCAGTTTGTAATGCCCAATGTCTGGGTTGTATCTCTTTGCAACCTTCAGAATGTTGTCCTGCTCCACAAGGAAGAATTAATTTTATTCCGACAGTAGATGAGATTGTGGAATTAGCAGTGGTACATTTGGAGCATGGTGCAGAGCCAATTGTGAGTTTTGGACAGGGCTGTGAAGGTGAACCTTCTTTGCAAAGTGATCTATTAGTGAAGTCAATCACTGAAATTCGTCGCCAAACAAATAAAGGTACGTTGAATATTAATAGTAATGCGGGAGATTTTGCGGCAATCAAACAGCTGGTTGATCATGGTTTGGATAGTATTCGAGTAAGTCTGTTCTCGGCAGTTGCGGAGAATTATCACTGGTATCATCGTCCAATCGGATATGATCTCGCGCAGGTGATCGCTTCATTAAAATATGCCTCGCAGAATCAAGAGTTGACCTCAATTAATTTGCTGCTCTATCCTGGCTTTACTAATTCATCTCAGGAGACATTAGCTTTAAAAGAATTAATTGCGACTACAGATGTGAAATTGATTCAATTGCGTAATCTTAATCTAGATCCGGAAAAAATGTTGGAAAAATTGACTAACTCGGAAGTGCCACCACTGGATGAATGGTTAACCGAATTACAACATGATTTTCCTCGATTACAGTTTGGTAATTATAGTAAGCCGTTGCGCTGATTTGAGGTGCGGTTAAGATAAAAATCTCTTTTATAATAACGGCGCGTAAAACCCATGACTTTAGTCACTGGGATATAAGCGCACTTTGTTTTAAACTCCTTGACAACACATAGTGTATATAGTCTAATGTGTATAGAAAGGAGTTGATTCACTTGAAAAACTTTCAAGTCAAACTTTCGGATGAACTTCATGAAATGCTTCATAAAGCAGCCTTTGTAACTGGTAAATCTAAAATCAA
>JBFYZC010000202.1:0-2519 GCA_041309705.1 Bacillota bacterium
GGTCTGGCATCCAGCGCAGAAATTACTTCAATTTCCGGAGGAGATTTTGTAAATAAGGCTTTGGCAAGTGTTCGTTCTGTTTTATTACCTGTAGTTAGAGTACTGGCAACCGTTCTCAAACTGGCGGCTGCAGCTTGAGGATTATTAGCTAATTTATTACCAATATAGAGTAAGAATAGGTTACTAATTTCATAATAATGAGTATATAAACTGGTATTCATAGTTGAAATTATTGAAGAAGCTTGGATATAATCGTTATTTATAAATGCGACTGCAAAGCGTAATTCGTCCTCGATAGAAGTTTCTGCTAATTTAACAAAATCTGCTTCTTTACCATCACTATAGTAATAGAGTGCCTCCAGATAGTTGCGATTAAGAGCAACTTTAGCAGGATCCACTTCACTAAGGCGTTTGCAATAATCATCAATGGTACGTTTGGCAGTATTGAAATTATCTTTAGCTAGTAAGACGCGAACTCTTTCAGCGACTAGTCGAATGTTGAGCGGATTGGTAGTTAAGGCGGCTTCGTTTTCGGCTAAAACTTCATTATAACGTTTTAGTGCCTTCAGAATAGCAATTCGATTTTCGATAAAAGTCTGTTGATTTGGTGCATATTGAATTGTCTTTTCGATTAAACTTAGAGCTTGTTCGAGTTTGCCATTATCAAAAGCAAGGTTTGCCATATAGTTCAGCGCGTGAGCTGAGGGTGGATTGGAATTGATTGCCTGTTTATAATAGTTCTCCTCAATAATGGGATCAGTCATCAGACGTGCCAGTAAATAAGAGAAATTAGAGTTGTTAGGGTTCTTACTCAAATAAGTGCGATATTCTTTAATGATATCTACATCAGTATAGTTTTCGGTCATTAGATCTTGATAGAGTTGATGCCATCTTACTAAGACTGGCATGTCATTTAAGCGAGTACGTATAAAATCAATTACTTCTTGCGGATCAGACCATTCGGCAATGTAGTTTAAGAATAGTTCTTCTTCCGGATAATAGTGTAACATTCGTTTGGCATAATTGAATTTTTCTGCTGCTTCTAAATTGGTATCAATATGAACTAAGATTTCTTCGGTCGAAGCAGTCGTGATCTGATTCAATGAACTTTTAACAATGGGTTTGTTTTTGGTTTTGGGTACCTTGGTATCAAAGGGAACAAAACAGTAATCGATATTATGAATGTGATAGAAAGGTTTTCCCACCAGATAACGATTGGGGAGTTTTTCACCAAAATCTTTACCAGGTTCAAAACGAACTCTTTCCCATGAGATTAAGGCAGCTTGATCAGGATTAAAAACAAAGGCATTATTCGAACCGATTAGGCGATGCCAAAAACTGGTGCGTGCCGAGAAAGTCTGGTCTGGAATCCCTAAGACTTTATCCATTACTTCAATCTTGACTTCTCCTTCTTTTTGAGCTAGTAGGATCAGTTCTTGTGGTGGTAGATTACTAATCTTGCCATTAATTTTAATTTGATATGGTTGATTTAAGCCATTAACAAAATAGAGTTGGCGTTCTTTGGGAACGATATATGAAAGTGCTGGCGAAAAAACAAATGCTGCCCCAAGAATAGCTGGTCCAATCAGTGGTGGTAGTAATTCTGAGAGAAAAGTCAGAAATCTATTGCGTGGTTTATCAGAAAGAATTAAATTACGTGTCGGGATTCTTTTATGACTGTCTTCGTATCGTTTGGAGATTTTTAAATAATCACAAAACTCCCAATCAGTATCAAGATCAGGGAAACAGCGTAACATTTCATAAAGAATTGAAAGGGCACTACGATGTAAACCATGAAACTGGTAAGCTTCAACCAACATATAAAGATAACCAACTTTATCACGCAGATAATCGTTGAAGATATGTTCAAGATGTGGACGGGCATCATCAGGACGAAGTTGTTTGATCAAGACCACCGCTAATTTTTCATGAATGACAGAATCTGATTCTAGTCTTAATGAGAGACGATAAGCAACCTCAGCAGCCTTAAGATTATTAAAATAGGTATATGCCATGCCTAATAAACCCTGCATTTCAGCATTTTCTGCTAGCGCATGACTGATTTCTTCTGCCAAAAGTTGAAACGCTTCTTCGTCCTGGTAGGTAACGATTGCTCCGAGAGCTCTTTTGGCGCGCTCGGGATCATTTGGATGATTACGTAATTCAGTAATTACTAAAGCGATATCTTTCTTTTTGTTCTCTTCCCAGACCTTGAGATGAAGCTCACGATGTTTTTGACATTTGGGGCATTCGTCAATTATCCGTCGTCGACCCAAACGAATAATTGGTATATGTAAAAAGACAAAGTACTTGGTGGCATCAAAAGAACGAAAGTTACCACTAGACTTGCAAGTCTCACAAGTACTCATACTGGTATGAATGTTCTTTTTGCCCCAGTACCATGTGCCAATGCCATTTAACGTGTAAGGCATATATAAACTCCTTTCCATTACCTGATACAAGTTCTCTGTATACTTTCCAAAAGATCTAATTTATTTTATCATCGCGAAAAATCCTTA
>JBFYZC010000203.1:0-2839 GCA_041309705.1 Bacillota bacterium
CAACTGCTCAAGCAGGTATGCCGGAAGCAACCTTTATCCAATGGGATTTCAATCATGGTTTACCACCCCAATTAGAATCAGAAAAATTTGACTATATATTTTCCTCTTATGCTATTCATCATCTGACAGATGCACAGAAAGTCACTTTTATTCAAGAATTAAAAAAAGTACTACAACCAACTGGTAAAATCATCATTGCTGACGTTGCTTTTGAGACTACTGCCGCACTTCAAGCCTGTCGTGCTGAGCATACTCAAATTTGGGATGACGCTGAGCTCTATTTTACTGCTGAATCAATCATCCCTGCACTAGAAAAACTGGGGATCAACTCAAAATATACCCAAATCTCTTTCTGTGCTGGTGTCTTAGAGATTTCCTAGGATTAATAAAAACAAAACTGCTCACCAAACTTTAAAAAATTTCTGGCGGAGCAGTTTTTTTGATCCAAATTTCAAAGTAGTCTATTGCATAAATATGTTATTGTATAGTATAATTATACAAAACCAAGGAGACACAAATGAAAAGACTTGAAGAATTAGCCATGAACGCTTTACCCTCATTACAGACAATTCTCTACGATGGCTGGATCTTAAGATTTGCCGACGGCTATACCAGTCGTGCCAATTCAATCAATCCCATTTATCACTCATCGGAAGCGATTGCTGCTAAAATCGAAAAATGTGCTGCGCTCTATCAAGCAAGAAATCTTCAACCGATCTACAAAATCTCTCCTGATATCTCCCCAGAAAATCTTGACCAATTACTCGCCGCACGTAATTATCAAAAATTCCATCCTACCAGTCTACAAAATTTAAACCTTAACCATTTAAAAGCACCTGTGCTTCAAAGTATCGTCACTCATTATGACTTTAATGAAGTCTGGTTTACTCATTATGCTCGGTTTAATCAGATTAATGAAGCTAATCAAGCAATCGCTCGAAAAATGCTACATAATTTAATCCCACAACGCTTCTTCACTTCTTTACTGCTCGAAAATGAGATCATTGCCTGTGGAATGGGGGTACTCGAAGCAGGTTACCTGGGCTTATTCAATATTACTGTTGCCCAAGAACATCGCCATCATGGTTATGGTCGAGAATTAATGCTGAATATGCTCCAACTGGGTCAGGCACATGGTGCTAAAAATGCTTACTTACAAGTAATGCTGGAAAATCACGCCGCCCTAAAGCTCTACCAAAAATTAGGTTTTACCGAAGCCTACCAGTATCATTATCGTATTTCAACCAGTTAGTGATTCTCGATAACCATCTTTAATTTTTCCTGCAACATCTGCTCTACTAATTCCAAATAATCTCCATCATACTCAATGCTATAATTACTGATTAAAACTGCAATTCCATGAACCAAACTCCACATCGTCATGATTTCAAGCGTCCAGTTCTCTTGGGGAATCTGTAGCACCTTCAGATAATTGGTTGCACTTTGATAAAACACACCAAAAGCAGTCTTTTCTTCATAAAAAAAATTGTTATTCGCTAATTTAATACTCTTAGTATGGTTGAAACTCGACAAAAAAATAAATTTCAGGTATTCGGGATTCTCGACCATATACCGAACATAAGCCTTTCCCATCTCAATAATTTGAAACTTCGGATCATCTGGATATTGAATTATTACCTCTTCAAGCGAAGCTCGAAAGCTATTTGCAACCTCCTGCGTAATCTCCATAATCAATTGATCTTTATTTTCAAAATGTTTATACGGAGCTGCATGACTGACCCCACACATTACGGCGACTTTTCTAAGCGAAAAACTTTCATAGCCCTCTTGGTTTAATAAATATAATCCTTTATTGATGAGTTCTTTTTTTAAATCGCCATGATGATACTTATCTTTAGACATCTTCAAATCACCTCTTCCAAAAATTATATCACAAAATGTTGACATCGTAAACATTGCATGATATAATTAATTCATAAATTTTACAATATAAACATTTTATGTAAAGGTGATTTTCTAATGAAAATTATGATGATTAGTGATCAAAACGATCACACTACACTTGGTTTAAAAATCAAATCAGCCTTACTTGACTGGTTAAAAAAAAGCTCCTACCAATATATTGCTTACGATATAGAGCAAGATGAGCTCCACCATTGCATTGGCTGTTTTAATTGCTGGATCAAAACCCCAGGCATTTGTAGTTTTGATGATCTAGGACGCAAACTCAATCAAAGCTACATTGAGAGTGATCTGACGATCATCCTCTCACCTGTTAAATATGGCTGTTATAGTACAATCATTAAAAGATTTTGGGATCGCAATCTTCCAACCGTATCGCCGTTTTTTAAAAAAATTAAGGGTGAGGTTCATCATAGACCACGTTATGATAAATATCCTCAATTAATTATGATTGGATATGGCACAGAGTTGAATAACTCAGAAATGGCAACCTTTAAAACTTTAAACGATGCTAATGCGATTAATTTTCAAATTGATGCTGCAAACACCTATTTCTGTAATAATACCGAAACTTTTCCTACCATCATCAATTCAATCAATCACTACATCGATTCACTAAAGGAGCAAATCAAATGAAAAAGATTTGTTTTATTAATGGTAGTCCCAAAAAAAAAACCAGCTGTTCTAGATTACTAATTAATGAGCTAACTAATCTCCTTGATCCAAGTAAAGTAACTTCTGAAACAGTCTTGATTACCGATTCTCTCAAGAGTAACACTTTAGAAAAAACTTTTACTATGCTGCTAGAGATGGATGCCTTGATCTTCGTCTCTCCAATTTACATTGACAGTCTTCCTTCCAGCATGCTAGAGTTTTTAGAAGAATTCCACACCTTTGTTATTAAAAACAAACAACA
>JBFYZC010000204.1:0-3310 GCA_041309705.1 Bacillota bacterium
TCAAGAATAATTTGAAAACTCCCTCTGCGATTAGGGGATTAAAAAGAGAAGAGTTTGAAGAGTATCCACTTTTGGTAATTAGAGAAGCTTTAGTAAACTCTTTGGTACATAGAAATTATAGTATTGTTGGCTCTAAAATTAGGGTCTTGATGTTTGAAGATCGTTTGGAATTTAGATCTCCGGGAAGACTTCCAAATACAGTAACTATCGAAAAGATGAAAATAGGGGTTTCCTATGCAAGGAATCCATTTTTGGTAAAGTATATGGAGAATATGCGCTATATTGACCAATTAGGTAGGGGAATTCCGATGATCTTTAAAAGTATGAAAGAGCTTGGGGCGAAAGAGCCATCAATGATGGAAATTGGCGAAGAATTCGTTTTGACTATTTATAAAAGAAATTTTGTTTAAGACTGAAAAACTCCCTTTATCAAAAGATAGAGGGAGTTTTATTTTAAACTAGGTGACAAGCCACTGCGTGATCATTATCGAGAGTCTTCAGCACTGGCTCCTGGGAACTACAAATCTCAGTTGCTTTGGGGCAACGAGTCCGGAAGCGACAGCCCGAAGGTGGGTCAATTGGATTGGGAACGTCTCCTTGCAAGATCACACGTTCTTTCTTGATTGAGGGATCAGGTACCGGAACTGCTGAAAGCAGTGCCTGAGTATAAGGGTGCAAGGGTGAATCATAGAGATCTTTTTTCGCGGCGATCTCGACAATCTTACCCAGATACATGACTGCAACGCGATCACTGATATGTTTGACCACACTCAAGTCGTGAGCGATAAAGATATAGGTTAATTCTAATTTATTCTGTAACTCTTTTAAGAGATTGATGATCTGTGCTTGGATTGAAACGTCGAGTGCAGAGACTGGTTCATCACAGATAATCAATTCGGGATTTAAGGCAAGCGCGCGTGCCATGACGATGCGCTGCCGTTGCCCACCACTGAATTCATGAGGAAAACGATGCATCACCGCAGATGAGAGTCCAGTTAATTCAAGTAACTGTGCCACTTTATCGTAAGCTTCTTCTTTAGACTTAACCAAATTATGCACCATTAAGGGCTCAGCTAGTGCTTTGCCAATCGTCAAGCGAGTGTTTAATGAGGCAAAGGGATCTTGAAAGACGATCTGCATGCGGCGGCGAAAGGGGATCAGTTTTTTATTGGAATATTTCTCAATATTCTCCCCATCAAAATTGATTGTTCCTTCAGTAACCGGATATAAGCGGAGAATGGTTCGTCCCAGCGTGGATTTGCCACAGCCGCTTTCACCAACCAGACCAATGGTCTCCCCTTTGTGAACCGTAAGGTCGATTCCATCAACTGCCTTGAGCACCTTGCCTTTATTATTGCCATCCCAGTGTCCGACTGGGAAGTGTTTTTTGAGGTTTTCGATTTGTAATAATGCGCTCATTTTCCTGCTCCTTCCTGGTAGAGCCAGCAACGAACTTTGCGCTCGCCTTTTTCAATCAAAGGTGGCTCGGCTTCTTTGCAGCGATCTTGACACTGCGAACAGCGCGGATGAAAACGACAACCACCTGGAAGTCTTAAAGGATTAGGCACTACTCCAGGAATGACGTTGAGCCATTCTAGTTCCTGATCGACACGGGGAATCGAGGTCAGCAGTCCTTGAGTATAGGGATGCAATGCATTGGCAAAGAGCTCTTTGACTGGTGCTTCTTCCACTACTACTCCGGCATACATTACGACCACCCGTGAGACCAGCTCGGCAACGACACCCAGATCATGCGTGATCATCATAATCGACATATTCAGTTCTTGCTGAATCTGGCGCAAGAGATCGAGAATCTGAGCTTGAATCGTTACATCCAGTGCAGTAGTTGGCTCATCGGCGATTAACAAAGCTGGTTTACATGCCAAAGCCATCGCGATCATGATGCGCTGCCGCATTCCACCACTTAATTGGTGCGGATAGTCGTTCAGGCGTTTTTCTGGAGCAGGAATCTTAACCAATTCCAGTAATTCCAGAGCTTTCTGTTTTGCTTCTTCTTTTTTTAAACCCTGATGGAGCAGAATCGCTTCGATGATCTGATCACCAATGGTAAAGACCGGATTTAATGAGGTCATTGGTTCCTGAAAGATCATCGAGACTTCGTTCCCTCGTACCTTGCACATTTCTTGCGGGGAGAGTTTTAAAAGATCTTTATCATTTAACCGTAAGCAATCGGCTTGAATCTCACCTGGTGGTGAAGGAATCAAACGCATAATGCTCATTGAGGTAACACTTTTACCACAACCTGATTCACCAACGATGCCGACTGCTTCGCCACGGGCAATTGTGAGATCTACTCCATCAACTGCGCGTACATCGCCTTCATAAGTATGAAAGGTTGTGCGGAGATTTT
This sequence comes from Bacillota bacterium, assembly GCA_041309705.1. Classification (GTDB taxonomy): domain Bacteria; phylum Bacillota; class UBA4882; order UBA8346; family UBA8346; genus JBFYZC01. The sequence goes on from JBFYZC010000204.1 coordinate 2,372, forward strand.
TAATTTCTAATAAGGTTTCAGCCAAACTTTTTCACCACTTTCCACACTATTTAAACCGGATTAACAGATCTTTGTGACTCTGTTTTATTTTAAATTCTTTAATTTGGGATCAAGCGCATCCCGTAATCCATCTCCGAAGAAGCTGAAACAGAGTACTGTAAAGAAGATTGCCAAACCCGGAAAGATTGCAATCCAAGGTGCCTCTTGTAAAACTGATAGATCTTGCGCATTGGTGAGCATGCCACCCCAACTGAATTGTGGGAGTTGAACGCCTAGACCAAGAAAGCTTAAGGTAGATTCACTTAAGATTGCATAGTTAATCATTAAGCTCGCATTAACAATGATCTGCGCACTGGTGTGTGGCACGATATGTTTAAAAATAATCCGTCGGTTGCTATAACCTAATGCCCGGGCAGCTTCGACAAATTCCTGCTCTTTTAAGCGGAGAAACTCACCCCGGACAATTCGAGCAATCGTCATCCAGCTGGTAGAACTGATAATCAAAGCAATACCAATCGCATTGGGACGAACGAAAGCAGCAAAGATAATCAAGAGAAACATAGTCGGGAGCGAAAGCATAATATCCACAAAACGCATCATTAGAGTATCAACTTTTCCGCCATAGTAACCGGAGATTGAACCATAGATGGTACCAAAGCAGATCGCAAAAAAAGCGGTCATAAACCCAACGATTAGTGAGATACGAGAACCATACAACAGACGACTCCAGAGATCACGCCCCAGGTCATCGGTGCCTAGCCAATATTTGGCAGACGGAGCAAGCTTTTGTAGATCATTATCAAGGACAATCTTTTTGGGATCGTGGATTGAGAGTAATGGTGCCGCGATGGCACTACAAATAATAATAATTAAGATAAAACCAGCGATAACAGCTAATTTGTTTTTACGAAAGGCTCGCCAGAAGTCTTTTAAAGGAGT
>JBFYZC010000205.1:0-3835 GCA_041309705.1 Bacillota bacterium
AGCCTCCAGCTTTCCACATCCTAAATATGCGTCTCTACATGATACATCAAATAACCCATCTGTCAAATCAACCTACCAAACCCCCAACCCCCTTAATCCATCCTCACCACGAATCTGCTGCTTGCTGATAATACTTCAACAAAATCGGCTTGGTTAAACGATTAATCTCCACCTTATTTAATGCCAGTTTCTCATCTTCGGCAAAGACAAACATTGCTGATATTATTTGCTGATTAAGATATCTGGTAGGAACATTTAATCTTAAATTTGTTACATCAAACGGTTCATTCGAAGCAAGCGTAAACCCCCAATCTCCAAAGGCTGGTACATAAAGATGATAGCCAGTAGTAAAAAGTTTTTCCGAAGCAACCGTAGCCCGAATACACCAATAAGCTTGACGTGCAAAATATGGGCTAGTTGATTGAACAACAATCATTCCGCCTAAAGCTAACCGTCGCTTGAGTAACCGATAAAAAACATTAGTATATAGCTTATTCAAAGCTTCATTATTCGGATCAGGCAGATCGACCACGATCAAATCAAAACTTTGTGTAGTTCTCTCGAGATATTGATACGCATCTTGGTAAATCAGTTTCACCTTTGAATTATGTAAGGAGTTTTGATTCAAAGTTTTAATCAATGGATTCTCTTGGCACAACTTAACCACTTCGGCATCCAGATCCACTAAAGTAACCTGTTTTACTCTTGAATACTTCAAAATTTCTCGCAATGCCAGCCCATCTCCACCACCTAAAATCAAGATCTCTGCTTTTCTTTTCAAAAGTGACATTGCTGGATGTACCAATGCTTCATGATAGCGATACTCATCCAACGAACTAAACTGAACATTCCCATCCAAAAAAAGTCGCAGATCATCACGATGTCGTGTCAGAATAATCTTTTGATACGGAGTCTGCTGACGATAGATGATCTGATCGCGATAAAGATTATTCTCAATCTGATTGCCAAGAAAATTTCCAAACAACAACCCTAAAAAAAGCAAGAGCATTAAGCACCAGGCAATTTGTTTAAATCTTTTTCTCTCTTCAAATTGCTCTTGATAAGTATAGATCAGAAATGTCGCCAAGATCACATTAATCAATCCAACTAAAAAAGAGGTCTGAATCTCACCCAGATACGGCAAGAGCAAAATAGGAAAAGCTACTGAACCCAGTAATGCGCCCAGATAATCCATACTCAAAACATTTGCCATCGTCAAACGTAGATTCTGCTCTCTGGCTTCTAAAATTCTAGTAATCAAAGGAATCTCCAGCCCAACCAGTACTCCAATCAAAATTGTCATTACATACATCAATAGTTGATAGAAACTCTTCATTCCATAGACTGCATAAAGGAGTGTTGCTGAAATGCCTCCCACTACTCCAATTAGTAATTCCACCAGTACCAGACTTTCAAAGAGTTTCTGACGCAAATATTTGGTTAGATACGAGCCAACTCCCATCGCACTCATAAATAAACCAATCGTTAATGAATACTGCTTGACACTATTCCCCAAAAGATACGCACTGATTGAGCTGATAATTAATTCATAAATAATTGCACAACTGGAGATCAACAAAACCATGATGATGAGCGGTTTTACCTTGAATGCTTGATTACTTGTTGTCGTGAACTCACTTGCCAAAACTGATACCTCCACCCGAAGAATTACGTACGGTAGTACTATGTAAACGAATAAAAGAACCTTGTCCACGTTCACCATGATAGGTATCATAAGGTAAGCTATATCTCTGATGATCTTCTTGATAATAATCACTCGCTAAATAGAGTTCATTCAGATACTTCTTAGTTCCCACTTCATCTTTTGCTCCGTAGATTCTGGCATAACCATTTTGATAAATATATTTACGTGATGAGATCTGCAGCATTGTCTTTTGAAAACCTTCATAGATAATCACATAATAATCCGGATATACCAATTGTAGTTGTGGCTGGTTCAATTCCGAATATGCTTCTGGAAACTCCATACTTTGCAACTTAGTATTAGTCTGTGTCACTGATGAGTCAGTCGAATATACCTGTGCCCGATCCTTGGATTCATAATAACTATTAATGCTGGTGAGATATTGAAAACTCTCTGCCTTCTCAATCTTTTTAGCAATTGAACCTCTAAAAATCCAAACCAAGAACCCAATAATGCCAATCAGTATCAAACCACCCAAAATCAATCCATCTCTCGTAGCATCATTAAATCCGGACTGGTTAACTTTTTCTGCGAGAATCTCAATCTTCTTTACCCATCTCCCCAGACTGATCTCTACTTCATCTTCCCAAACTTCTACTACTAAAAGTTCTTGCTTGATTTGATCAGTATACTCATAATATTGGACTTGATCATTAATCTCAACATCAACATCACCTTTGCTTCTATATATTGTAGCTCTGCCTTCGGCTGTTAAATAATAAATTTTACCACCATACTCTAAGCTACTTTCTCCATAACCAGCTAATTTAAGAAATTTCGTTTGATAGAGACTAACCTCTATTTCTTCAGCCTCCTCAACATTTAGCCAAGCTATTCCCGCTATCGATGATAACTTATACTCCACCCACTTCGAGTCAGCATCTTCAAACCTAATTACACCTTCTACGCAATAATTAATATTTTCAATCTTGATCCGGTAACCCACTTGTAAATTTAAAAGTTTTCGCTTAGTCACCTCATCCAAAACTAATTTCACCTCATCATAATAACATTATTTATATCGCTCCCACCAATTCGTTAATTTCCTCTTAATTCCTCTCTTCGCAATTATAATACACATATAAAAAAACAACCAGAGAAGCACTGATTGTTTTTTATCATTTATAAAATCACTGTTTACAAAGCAAGATTTCACGTAATGCCAGATAAAAAAACCAATAGATCAAATAAAAATCAAAGAGCAATAATGAGAGCGGTGCAAATCTAAGGTTAAAAAACACTCCCACAAAGGCAATTACAAAAAACACCAACGGAAGTAGAGTAAAGCATAGAAGCCACTTCTGTTTCTTTTTGAACTGATAAATAAGATTTACAAACGATCCCACTAAAAATGAAACATGCATCAACTGCAAAAAAAGATTGGTTAAGTAGAGATGCTCTGTCTTAGTCATTTTATCAAAGGCAATAACTCCAACTAACAATGTTACCGAGATAACTACTAAAAAATTAAAAAAGATTCTAAGTTTCATACTAACTCCTTCATCTCAAAAAAGCTTACTGCGAAAGATAAAAAAGACTGCCCCCAAGAGACAAACTCCTGCCAATAAATAATCCCAGGATAATTTCTCTTTTAAATAAAAAATAGCAAAAGGAAAAAAAATCAGCAATGTAATCACTTCTTGCAAGATCTTCAACTGCCCCACGGTCATGACTTGATGCCCAATCCGATTAGCTGGTACTTGAATCAGATATTCAAAGAAAGCAATTCCCCAACTAATCAAAGCCGCCACAAACCAAGGTTTATCTGCAAGATTTTTCAAATGCCCATACCAAGCAAAAGTCATAAAAATATTACTACAACAAAGTAAAATAATAGTCAATAGATAGTTATTCATTTATGCTTCCTTTATTTTGTTTATGGACAGCAATAAATTTGTTCATTAAGTTCAATATACCCTACTTCTCCTGTTCATTCATTGCCTGACGATAATTACGCTGTACCTCATTTAGCCCGTCATACTGATCTACAGTTGGAGCAACATTTTGCTCTGGATTCTCCAGCTGCAAGCGTAACTCTTTGAACTGCTCGGAGGTTAACATGATATAACGTTCACAGATCGGACAGACCAGCAATGCCTTCTGACTATACGGAATCACCGGAATAAAAAA
>JBFYZC010000206.1:0-4084 GCA_041309705.1 Bacillota bacterium
TTCATAAAATAACGCGCTACTTCAACCATACAACTATCTTCATCCATAACCACCAGACCACCGGAACCAATCATCGCTCCTACTGAAAGTAATGAATCAAAATCAAGTGGCATATCCAGATGTTCCTCAGTTAAACATCCTCCAGATGGGCCGCCAATCTGTACTGCTTTGAATTTCTTTCCGGTACGAATTCCACCACCAATATCAAAGACAATCTCGCGTAAGGTGATTCCCATTGGCACTTCAATCAAACCAGTATTAGCAACTTGACCGGTAAGTGCAAATGTTTTGGTACCTGGACTTTTGGCAGTTCCCATTGATTTGAACCAGGTTGCACCCTTCAAAATAACTCGTGGTACATTCGCAAAGGTTTCCACATTATTAATCAGAGTTGGTTTACCCCAGAGACCGCTATTGGCTGGAAATGGTGGCTTCGGACGAGGCATACCACGTTCACCTTCGATCGAAGCAATCAAAGCAGTTTCCTCACCACAAACAAACGCTCCTGCACCTTCTTTAATTTTAATGTCAAAATTAAAATTAGTTCCGAGAATCTGCTTACCCAATAACCCATACTCTCTGGCTGAGATTACAGCTTTCTTTAGGCGTTCAACTGCCAAAGGATACTCAGCACGTACATAAATATAACCTTCGTCTGCACCAACTGCAAAACCTGCAATTGCCATTCCTTCTAATATTTTAAATGGATCACCTTCCATCACACTACGATCCATAAATGCCCCTGGGTCACCTTCATCGCCATTACAAACGATATATTTCTTCTCACCCTTAGCAATCCTGGTAAAATGCCATTTCTGACCAGTAGGGAAACCACCGCCACCACGACCACGTAATCCTGAATCAATAATCTCCTGACAGACATTTTCCGGTTGTAACTCAGTAATTACTTTGGCTAAGGCCTGGTAACCATCATGCGCAATATACTCACGTAGATCCTCTGGATCAATCTGACCACAGTTAGCTAAGGCATTACGTGTTTGATTCTTATAAAAAGGGATCTCATCTTGTTTAGCAAAGGTCTCACAAGTACTTGGTTGATGATATAATAACCGTGCCACTGGTTCTGAGCCTGTTACCAAAGCAGCTACAATCTCAGAGACATCTTCCAGTTTTACTTTGGTGTAAAGGATGCCTGCTGGATCAATTCGGACTAATGGACCCATCTCGCAGAAACCATGACAACCACTTTTCACTACGGTCGTTCCAGAGGCATGTTCATCTTCATAGAGTAATTCCACGCTAATGTATGAACCTTGCTTTTCCAGCTCTGCCTTGATTGCTTCATAGATCTTCAAAGCTCCATTTGCAACACAACCAGTACCCGCACAAAGCAATACTCTACTTTTTTCTTGTTTTAAACCATTTAACCACTGCTCACGACATTTATTTAAACTCTTTGGGGAGTCAATCATGCTTCTTCACCTTCTTCTGCATTGATTTTATCGATGATAATCTTCATTGCTTCTGGTGTAACCTGACCATAAATCTGTTCATTAATCATTACCACTGGTGCTAAACCACATGCTCCCAGACAAGAGACTGTTTCCACAGTATAACGTAGGTCTGAAGTTGTCTTCTTACCGTCGGTTAAACCAATAATTCGAATAATTTCTTCGCGGACTGGATCAGATCCACGCACATGACAAGCAGTACCATCACAGATTCGAATTACATATTTTCCTTTAGGATCCAATGAAAATTGGGCATAAAAAGTGGCCACGCCATAAACTGTAGCCGGTGATAGCCCCATTACTGTTGCCACATAGGTTAAAATCTCTTCCGGTAAATACCGATATTCTTCTTGTACTTCTTGAAGGATCGGAATCAATGCGGATTGTGATTTTCCATGATTTGCAATAATCTCATTGACTTTCTCAAACTTGCGACAAGGTACTGCTGTTTCATTCTTTTCAGTCTTTTTCTTCGTAACTGCCATTTGATTAGCTCCTTTCAATGATGGGTAATTTAAAAATATATTTTTAAGGCTATATATTTTACGAAATATCTATTTTATTTTATCTAAGATACAATAAAAGATATTTATTAGAAAGTATATAAGCCGAAACTAGCGAATCTACAAATACTCAACTTTTACTTCTTTGCCTCTTTTTTTCAATAAATCAGTTAATTCACTGACCACTTGTAACTTCAACCCTAAATTAATTGGGAGATTAGGATTTTGATGTGCCGGATTGATTGCTCTTCCCACCACAAAATGAATCCGATCACAGGTTAAAAGCATTTTTGCCAGTGAAGTTGCTCCATTGAGATCTTTAATGTCTTTGGAAGAATTGATTGATTTTAAATAATATAAAGTTTTACTAAGGGTGATAATCCCCTCGGTTACCAGATCAATCCCTTTAATTTTACCCACTGGTGGTACTTCGGGATCTAATTTTCCAGAAAGATCTACCAGTAAAGTTTCTCCCAATTCTTTCGCAACAATCGTACCAGTTGTACCACCACAGACCACTCTTTTACCAGATTCTTCTTTAAGTAATTGCATTAATCGTTGATCATTTTCATGATCAAGTGGTGGACCCACTGCTACCGTCATTGTACGAGGTTCACGTAATTGTAAAGCCATCACAGTTGCATCGTCTCCTGGTTTACCTGCATAAAGTTCCTGACAGGCATCTAATAGTTCTTGACAGATATCATTGGTATCCATTTGTAAAGGTGTCAATTTTTGCAAGTATTCAGCCACATCATTCCATTGCCAGCCCAGATTCAAGATTGCTCCAATTCCAGCGTGAATCACTCCGTCCGAAACAGCTACCAAAACATCACCTGCGCTTGCATGAAAACGACTTTCCTTGATTTTTTTGCCACAGATTTCACTTTCTTGATAACTCATCTGCAACAACTTACCATTTTTCAAATAAAAGACTCCAGGATTATCAAACTCAACTACGTAAATTTCACCATTTTGTTTGGCTTCAATAATTGTAAAAGTCGAATACGCAATCTGGCGTCTTTGGCAAACCGGCAAAGTATTAGTTACTGTTTCCACAATCGCTGGCAAATCAGCACCTTTTTCAAACATTGTTGCAATAATCTTGGCAGTCATCTTGGAGAGAATATTTGCTTTAACTCCACTACCCAAACCATCTGCCACTACCACTACTACTGCCTCAGGAGTTCGTACCATCTCTACATTGTCGCCACATAACTCCTCGCCCCATTTAGCAAGACTACCCCAGTAAGTTTCAATATAGATATTCATGAACGTCCACCTTCCATGCTGGCACTACTTTTCTTTAAATAAATTCATTAATTTGGTTAATAAAACTTTAGTTTCTGCGGTAGTTTCACCTAAAAGTCCTGCAATTTCTTGGGCAACACGCATCTGTTTATTAATTACTTCTTGCGCCTTCTCCAAGGTCTCTTCAGTCATTCGATCTAGTTGATCTCGCTGTATATGTTCCTTGGTCATATCCGCAAAAATTCCAATTACTACATCTTCAGTTTCGACATAAAAAACCGCCTGCCAGGCCACTAAGCCATAACCAGGAAAAGAAACTTCTCCAGCTACTAAATTTTTCTCGGTTAATGCTTGCTCAAAAGCTCGATCATCAATAATTGTAGCCAATCTATGACCCAACACCTTTTCACGTTGACAGGAGAAACGAGCCTCTGCGGATGGATTCACATCTAAAATCTGTAATTGACTATCGACCACAAAGATTGCATTTGGAGTCATTTGACAGATTAAATTGGCACGTGATTCGGCTTTCGCTCTCATATAGGGAATGCACATATCCACTTCTGCCAAACCACGCATCACCGCAATTGCTTTTTCACGACAAGAGTTATAGCCACAGGCGCCACAATTCAACTCATCCACCGAGGTAAATTTACCAGTCTTAGCAAGCACTTCTTGAATTTGTCCTTCAGATGGTGCTTCATCAAGCACTGGTTGGGCTCGATAGACTCTACTTAAATCAATTTTTTTTGCTGGAGATTCTGGCGTGGCAACACTCCTTGCCGCAGCATTCTGTTTGGCTTCTCCATAAGCGATTAGTTGGTCACGTCGAGAAAAAGCATTCAATTCTCCAGTCAT
>JBFYZC010000207.1:0-7460 GCA_041309705.1 Bacillota bacterium
AAGTTTATTACTCAAGGAACAATTGAAGAAAAGATTGATCATTTGATTGCAGAAAAGACTAAGTTGTCACAGGAGATTATTCCTGATCTGCAGGAAAACTGGATCACTGAATTGGACAACCAGTCCTTAATGGATCTCTTTCGACTTTCAGTGTAAAAGGATGTGTGTATAATGGGTTATTACGGTTTTCCGGAGTATGTACCAGTGTCAGAGAGAAAAGCTAGAGCAGAAAAAAGTTTGGAGAAGTTACGTCAGAAGAATCCCGAGATCAGTCCAATTATAATTGAAGGCAGAACTTTAGCACGTACTTGGTGGGGCAAAGCATGGAATAAGAATCTGGAAAGCTACGCTGATTATGCGAATCGAATTGAACGTGGGCGCAGCTATGTGCGTCATGGAGCGGTTTTGGATCTGAAGATCATGCCAGGGAAGATTCTCGCTTTGGTACAAGGGAGTGGTCGTAAACCATATCAGGTGGAGATTAAAATCAAGGTTTTGCAGCAACAGATCTGGCAAAAGACGATTGCTCAAGTATCAGGAAAGATTGATTCATTACAAAAATTATTAGCAGGTAAGTTTCCTAAGGAGTTGGAAGAATTTTTTATTAAACCCAAAGAAGGGTTGTTTCCTCATCCGAAAGAGATCGAATTTGATTGTAGTTGTCCTGATTATGCCAGTATGTGTAAGCATGTCGCGGCAGTGCTCTATGGTGTTGGAGCGCGACTGGATGAGAACCCAGCCCTCTTTTTTGTTCTGCGCGAAGTCAATCTAGCTGAGCTGATTTCAAAAGCGATTGTCGAAAAATCAGAGATCCTACTAGAGAAATCGACGCAAAAAAGTAGCCGGGTAATTGGGGATGATAATTTAGGAGATATTTTTGGGATAGAATTGAAAAAATAAATAGCAAAAATATAGATTATCGCAACGAGAAGTAAATGTGAGTTTTTTGTGATATTTTTGTAAAAAATTACACAATCTAATTAAAAATATATTTTATAGTGAAATATAAAGACTTGAAGGATGGTGACTATTTGCCATCCTTCTTTTCTTGCAGGAATATTGTTTCTGAGAGCGAATTTATAATTGTTAATTTCAATCAACATTTGTGATTAATCTCGTTTTGTTTATAATTTGAGTACTTTTGTTAAAATTTTTTAAAAAATATAAATATCAAGAGGAAATTAAGGTAATTTTTGAGATTGAGATGATTTTGTTTATGAGTGCCCATGATGATAAAAATAAAATTAGAGGGGTGAGCGTGAGCTTTAAGTGAAAGTGATTTAATGAATTATTGAATTTTATTTAGAAAGGAGAATCTGCATGACTGAATTGCTAACAGAAGAAATAATAGTTAATGAAGACGAAGATACGATGAAAGGGAGATTTTTAACTTTCATGCTGGGAAATGATTACTATGGGATTGAGATTAGTTATGTTATAGAGATTGTTAGAATACAGACAATTACAGAAATGCCAGAGTTTCCGAAGTTTATTCGCGGGATTATCAATTTGAGAGGTAAGATTATTCCTATGATGGATATGAGATTACGTTTTAAAAAATTATTTCGCGAGTATACTGACCGAACTTGTGTAATCGTAATTGAGATTGAGGAGTTCGCGTTGGGAATGATTGTGGATAGTGTCGCAGAGGTTCTTTCGATAGACGAGGCAGAGATCATTGCTCCTCCAGAGTTTAATCAGGGCGGAAACAAATATATCAAAGGGATTGGTAAAGTTGGTAATGAAGTAAAATTGATTATTGATTGTGAGCGATTACTTAATGAAACTGAAATTAATGAGCTCAGTAGTATCAATGGTTAAAGCAGAAACAGAATTAGACTAATCTGATAACTAATGGAGGAGATCGAGATGAAATGGTTTAGTAATTTGAAAATTGGTACGAAATTGATTTTTAGTTTTATTTTGGTTTCGTTAATTGCTGGTATTGTAGGATTGATTGGAATCAACAGCATGAAGACGATTGACGAGAATGACACTAAGCTTTATGAGAAGATGACAGTGCCAATTGCTGAGTTAGCAGCGATTGCGACTGCCTTTCAAAAAATAAGGATTGATACAAGAGATGTGATTCTCGCCAATTCTCCTGAAAAAATTGCTGAAAAAGTTGAGTCAATAAGGGCGAAGCGTGCAGAGATTACTCGAATTTCCAGTGAATTTGAGAAAAGAATTTTATCCAAAAGACTAAAGGATGAGTATCAAACTTTTCTCGAAACTAGAAACGTTTATACGCCATATCTCGAAAAAATCGAACAGCTAGCGATTGAAAATAAAGATGTTCAGGCTAATGTGCTTTTGAATTCAGAAGAAATGACTAAAGCAGTAGTAAATGAACAGACAGCAATAGAAAAATTAATCCAGATGAAAAATGATGATGCCAAAGCACAATCAGATTTAAATAATAGAATTGCCGATCGGGCAACAATGACAATGATTGTTTTTATGATCTTAGGAATACTGCTGGCAGTGGGGATTGGATTTTGTATCTCATATATCATCAGTAATCCAATTAAGCAACTAGCTGCCGGAGCAGAGTTAATTGCTGATGGTGATTTGAACGTTGATTTTAAGATTGAAACTAGAGATGAGATTGGTAATCTGGCAGCATCTTTTAAAAAGATGGTCAATAATTTGAATGAGGTAATGTCTGGGATTAGTATTGCTTCGCAGCAGGTCGCGACTGGGTCAACTCAGATCTCCAATTCGAGTCTGGTTCTTTCGCAAGGCTCTACTGAGCAAGCAAGTTCAATTGAAGAGCTGACTTCTTCCTTAGAAGAGCTTGCTTCCCAAACGAGATTGAATGCTGATAGTGCGAATGAGGCTAATCAGATTTCTGAGGATGTCAGGAAAAATGCGTTGCAGGGCAATCAGCAGATGAAAGAGATGCTGAAAGCGATGGATGACATGAATGATTCTTCAAGTAATATTTCTAGAATAATTAAAGTGATTGATGAAATTGCCTTTCAAACTAATATTTTAGCATTAAATGCAGCGGTTGAGGCAGCCAGAGCAGGGCAGCATGGCAAAGGTTTTGCAGTAGTGGCTGAAGAGGTACGTAATTTAGCCGCGCGATCGGCAAATGCTGCCAAAGAAACTACGGAAATGATTGAAGGTTCAATTAAAAAAGTTGAAAGTGGAGCTAAGATTGCTAACCGAACTGCGGATGCTTTAACACAGATTGTAGAGGGAGTCGCTAGAGTTGCTAATTTGGTTAATAATATTGCTAGAGCTTCGAATGAACAAGCGACTGGAATTGCTCAGGTCAATCAAGCTATTTTTCAAGTCTCAAGCGTGGTGCAGGTTAACTCGGCGACTGCTGAAGAAAGTGCTGCTGCTAGCAAGGAGCTTGCCAATCAAGCTGAACTATTACGGCAACAGCTGTCGAGATTTAAGCTGAAGAATTTGAGAAATTCTTTTGCCTATCAAGGTATGGAAGCGATGGATTCAGATGTACTAAAAATGATTGAGCAGATGATGGAGAAGAAAAAAGTAGTACCATATCGAGAAGTACCATTGGAAGCAGGAAGTATTACAAAGACAATTGATTTAAATGATAAAGAATTTGGAAAATACTAGTTTTTTGGCGAAGGGGTTCTTGGTATTTTTTTAGGTGCGCAAAATAATTGAACTTTTTTTATTTAGCTATCGTCTATTTATAGATGGTAGCTATATATTTTCCGATAAAGATCTTTCATTATGTCGAACGAAAATATCCAGCGTACTAAGGGTTTTTTAAAGTTAAAATAAATTAGATCTTTTGAAAAATATATATTTTTGCAAAGTGACTAGTGTTTTCGTTGACTTATTATTCAACTTATGATAAAATTTTACAACAACGAATTTTAATTAAGCAAGGGATTAAAGGAAATACGCATCTGATGATGCAGGACAAGAATCTGAAAAGATAAGGAGTGCTTGGTCATTAAAACTAAGACGATAACTGGTTTAGGAATTGGTTTAGCTTTGACTACTGCTGCGGCATTGCCGGCTTATCTGCAGGAGAAAACGCCAGCAACTGCGGGTAGACCGAATATTCTCTTTGCAATTGCTGATGATGCTGCACATTTTAGTGCTTACGGGTACAAATTTGTCAACACGCCTAATTTTGATCGTGTCGCACGTGAAGGAGCTTTATTTAATAATGCGTTTACTAGTAATCCTAAATGTGCGCCTTCAAGAGCAAGTATTTTAACGGGGATGCACACCTGGCAATTAGGTGAAGCATGTAATCATTTTGAGTTTGTTAAATTTCCTTCACCAAAGCAAGTAAAGGTTTACCCTAATATACTGGAGGAGCATGGTTATTATATTGGTACCACAGGTAAGCCATGGGGTCCTGGAAAGTTTGAGAAATCCGAGTGGCAACATAATCCAGCTGGTCCTGCTTTCGATCAGAAAAAACTAACCCCGCCATTTAATGGAATGTCAGAGACTGATTATACTGGTAATTTTAAAGACTTTTTAAATTCACGCCCCAAGGGTAAACCGTTTTATTTTTGGTATGGTGGCATGGAACCACATCGCAAGTATGAACTCGGCTCCTGGAAGAAAGCTGGTAAAAAATTAAAAGATGTGGTAGTGCCACCATACTTACCGGATAATGAGGTGGTTCGTGGTGATCTGCTCGATTATGCCATTGAGACAGAGTATTTTGATCAACATCTAGGAATGATGTTGCAGGAATTAGAGAAACGGGGCGAGCTGGATAATACGATTGTGGTAGTGACCTCAGATAATGGAATGCCTTTCCCCCGTTCCAAGGGTCAGATGTATGATTATGATTTTCGGTTACCGCTAGCGATTATGTGGCGTGGGAAATTGCCAGCCGGGAAAGAGATCAGTGATCTAGTGAGTTTCCTTGATTTTGCCCCGACCTTTTTAGAAGCGGCTGGAATTAGTAAGGATCAACAGATGCAAGGTAAGAGCTTACTTGAGTTACTAAAATCTAAAGCTGATAGTCAAGCATTTCAAGATGCAGTTTACATGGGAAAAGAACGGCATGATCCTGGACTCCCGAATGATGTGGGTTATCCAGTTAGATGCATTCGCACTAAGGATTATCTCTATGTGCGTAATTTCTTTCCGGAGCGTTGGCCAGCGGGTGATCCTGAGACAGGGTTAGCTAATACTGATGAATCACCAACCAAAGCGGTGGTGATGGAGCAATTTGCACGTGGTAATCAGAAATACTATAATTTAGCCTTTGGAAAGCATCCAGCGGAAGAGCTATATAATATAAAAAAAGACCCTTATTGTATGAAGAATTTAGCTGCTGGAGCAGGTTATCGGGAGATAAAAAACGAATTAGCACAGAAACTTGAAGCCAAATTAAAAGCTACTAATGACCCACGTATTTTAGGTCAAGGTGATTCGTTTGAGAACTATCCTCCATACACAAAAACTACCTATAGCTGGGAAAAATATACTCAAACTGCAGGTCAATCGGTGATTGAACCTAATCTGGAACAGCAGAAACTGTGGGAAGACTATCTTGCAGTAACTGGGGTGAAGAATCCGTTTGGCAACGGAGCGAAAGCAGATACTCAGTTGCGTGCGTTTCGCAGTGGTGGAATTCAAGTGATTCTGGATGGGAAACAACAGAAATTTGCAGTCGCACCACGGCTGAAAAATGGTGAAATTTTGGTTTCTAGTGAATTACTCAAAGGAATTGATGCTACAGTATCTCTTAATCAGACTGCCAATCGGATAATTGTTACTAAGAATAACCAAAAAATTAGTTTTGCAATCGGAAAAACTACAGCAATGCTCGATGGGCGCGAAGTTAAGCTAACAGCTGCTCCAATTAGTGCTAAAAATGTAGTCTTATTGCCATTGAAATCAGTTACTGAATTTTTGCAAGTGAAATATGTTTGGAATGAAAGCTTGCAAACTGCTTTTATCTATGTTAATCAAGTACCAGTTGATGGAGAAAAGAGTGGAAAAGGTCGGAAAAGAAAGTAAGACATTAATCAGTCAAAAATGAAAGTCTTATAAGGAAGTGAAACTTTTGCCACCAGTAACTTTATTAATTAAGCCCAGTTCAAGTAGTTGTAATTTACGTTGTACCTACTGCTTTTACCATGATGTTGCGGAAAAAAGGTTGGTTAAATCATATGGCATGATGTCAGAAGTAACTTTGCGCGAGTTAGTGAAGCAGACACTGGAGTATGCCGATGATTTTTGTACTTTTGTGTTTCAGGGTGGCGAACCTACCTTGGTGGGACTGGATTTTTATCGGAAATTTGTTGAGTTTCAGAAGTTATATAATTATAAAAAAGTGAAGATTAATAATTCGTTGCAGACGAATGGTGTCTTGATTGATGAGGCATGGGCAAAATTCTTAGCTGAGCAGCAATTTCTAGTAGGACTTTCGCTGGATGGACCTCAAGTAGTGCATGACCAATATCGAGTAGATGCAAGTCGAAAAGGAACTTATGACCGTGTGATGCAGACGGTTCAGCTGTTTAATCAGTTTCAGGTTGCCTACAATATTTTATTTGTAGTGAATGAGCAGGTAGCGCGAGAGGTAGAACAGATTTATCAGTTTTTTAAAAAGAATGACTTTCGCTATCTGCAATTTATTGCTTGTCTCGATCCTTTAGACGAAAATCCAGGGAAAAATAAGTACTCTTTGACACCACAGTTGTATACTGATTTTCTTAAAAAACTCTTTGATCTCTGGTATCGCGATTTGAAGCAGAATCATTTGATTAGTATGCGTGAGTTCGAGAACTACATCACCATGGCAATGGGTTATCCGCCTGAATCATGTGGAATGTCCGGTACTTGCACCTGTTATTTTGTGATTGAAGGTGATGGGAGTGTCTATCCTTGTGACTTTTATGTATTGGATCAATGGCGGATGGGAAATATTCAAACTCATACTTTTAAACAGCTAGCCGAGTCAAAAGTTGGTAAGGAATTTGTAGCAGTCTCACGTTATATTGATCCAAAATGTAAAGCTTGTCGTTGGTACACTTTATGTCGTGGTGGTTGCCGTAGATGGCGTGAGCCATTTGTAGATGGAAAACCAAGCTTAAATCAGCTTTGTCATGCTTATTATGAATTTTTTGAGTATGCTGGGGAAAGAATTTTTGAGTTGGCAAGAATTTTGTCAAAGCGGGGTTGATTTTCTGGGACTATTAAGCTTTTTGGTTTAAAGAAGGAATCTGCAATTTTATGTAGAATAAAATGCATGTTTATATTAAAAATATGTAATGTGGGAGTTTAAAGGAGGAAGTAACTAAAAATGGGAAAACAGAAATTTGAACGTACCAAACCTCATGTGAATATCGGAACAATTGGTCACGTTGACCATGGCAAAACTACCAGTACCGCAGCGATCACTTTGGTTTTGTCAAAATCAGGTAAAGCAAACTTTGTCAAATTTGATGAAATTGATAAGGCACCAGAAGAGAAAGAACGCGGTATCACCATTAACA
>JBFYZC010000208.1:0-3986 GCA_041309705.1 Bacillota bacterium
CCACCACTTTGCTTGGGATGAGATGTTTTCTTCTTAAAATATTTATTCGGTTGAGACGATTTCTCTCCCCTTTTTTCTAGTTCACTATTTCCAAACTGCTCGGCTGGTTTCTCACCCCAGGCACGAGGTTTACCACCACTTTGCTTGGGATGAGATGTTTTCTTCTTAAAATATTTATTCGGTTGAGATGTTTGTTTTCTCTCAGTACCACGTGGCAAATGTTCTTCTTTGGCACGTGGTTTTGAACCATGTTTCTCAGCGAGGCAAGTATCACACAGACCATGATTTTTACGCACTTGCGCCCCTGCTTCTTTACCACATTTATGACACAAATCTCCTACTTGCTGTGTGCAATGAAAACAAAGTCCAGTTTTACGCACCGAAACCGGATCTGGTTTCCCACAGGCAGTACAGACGCATTGAGTGCAATAACCATTATGCTCTTGTAGCTCCATTGGCGCAACCTTGCCACAACTACGACAGCTCATCTTGCCATCACGTCTGGTTTCCAGTTCTTTAATACAGAACTCACAAAGATTTAATGACTTAAGAATTCGTGCTTGTTGTACAGTATTCCCGCAGCGAGCACAGAAACGTTTCCCTTGGCGTTCACGTGACCGACCCTCTCGATTCGGATCAGCCCAAATTTTCTTTGGCTTATTCGTGGGCATTTAAATTAACCTCCAAAAAAACGTCGAAAAGCACGTAGCATATCTCCATAAGCAATCCATACTCCCAACAGCAAAACTGCTACCAACCCAACCATCTGCGCTGCTGCTTTCTGTTCGCTGGAAAATCTACGCCGTAACAAACGTTCTATTAATAAAATAACGATCCAACCTCCATCCAGTAAAGGCAACGGGAGAGGTAGCATATTAAAGAGAAAGAGCGACATACTGATTTGAACTCCAAAAAATAAAATCTCATACAAGAAAATCATCATTGGTAATTGTAAAAACTGATCAACTACTGTGACCATCCCAATTGGACCCATAAATTCACTCTTGACTTTTCCACTAAACATCAGTCCAAAAACTTTAAATGTCCCTTGCATAAAGGTATAGGGAAACTCCAAGCTTTTTACCAATGCTTCACCGACTGGAATACGATGTAGCTTCTGTGCCACTGGACCAATCCCTAAAAGATATCTTTTATACTCTGGCATATACATTGGCTTAATGATCTTCTCAATCTTCTTATCATTACGTTCAATCAAGACTGGTACTTTATTTCCTTTAGTTTTAGAGACAATTTCAGCAATATCAGACCATTTTTGCACTGGTAGATCGGCAATTGAGACAATCCGGTCTCCCGGACGAATTCCCGCATCAAAAGCCGGACTACCTGGTGTTGCCTGCCCAACAATCGCGGCATCATTCTTCTGTCCACCGGGAATTCCAACTACCGAAAGCATCACAAACATTAACAATATCGCCAGCAGCACATTGAAGATTGGACCTGCAGCAATAATTGCAATCTGTTTCCAGAGCGACAAAGTAGCAAACGAACGCTCTGCATCAGGTGGCAGATCATCAGTTTTACCTTCCAAGGCAATATCCATTCCGGCAATTTTCACGAACCCACCCAGTAAAATCCAGCGCAAAGAGTATTGTACTCCATTTCGTTCAATCTTGCCGATTAATGGACCAAATCCCACCGAGAACTCTGGCGTTGGCA
Organism: Bacillota bacterium; assembly: GCA_041309705.1. Taxonomy (GTDB): domain Bacteria; phylum Bacillota; class UBA4882; order UBA8346; family UBA8346; genus JBFYZC01. The sequence continues at coordinate 1,678 of JBFYZC010000208.1, forward strand.
CTTTAAAAATTCGCGCCAAGATAAAATGTCCATACTCGTGTACTACTACCATCACACTTAGTAGTAAGATGGTAATCCAAATCGTGTTTAAATTAAGCACCTCAACATGCCTCCTTCTTCAAAACCAATTTACTTGCTTGCTCACGCGCCCATTGATCTACCGCAGTTAATTCGTCTAAATTAGGCACTGCTTTAAATCCTTCTTTCTGATGTTCCCCCATTACTCTCTCAACAATCCTAGTAATTTCCGTAAACTTAATCTGCTCTGCTAAAAAGGCTGCTACCGCGATCTCATTGGCAGCATTCATTGCGGCTGGCAGACTTCCTCCAGTTCTGCCTGCTTGATAAGCTAAATTTACTGCCGGAAAAAGCTGATGATTTACCGGATAAAAATTCAATTGTGCTCCTTTTGTGAGATCTAATTTCGGAAAATCATTCGAGCAGTGTTCGGGATAGGTTAATGCATATTGAATTGGCAAGCGCATATCGCAGAGTCCTAACTGTGCTAAATGGGAACCATCTTGAAACTCAACTAAAGAATGAATAATACTTTCGGGATGAATTACTGGAAGAATCTGATCAAAATCCATCCCAAACAACCAGTGCGCCTCAATAATCTCCAACCCTTTATTGAACATCGTCGCTGAATCAATCGTAATCTTCCCACCCATCTGCCAGTTTGGATGTTGCAGGGCTTGAGATAGAGTTACCTGTTCCAGCTCTGCTACCTGATAATTACGAAATGGTCCTCCCGAGGCAGTAATCACTAATTTAGCAACCTCAGCCTGAGGATGACCTGATAGACATTGAAAAATAGCACTATGTTCACTATCAACTGGAATAATCCTCACTCCAGCCGCAGTTGCCGCTGGAATAATTACCGAACCTGCTGCGACCAGCGTTTCCTTGTTCGCCAAAGCAATCTCTTTCCCCGCCTGGACTGCTGCTAAAGTGGGACGAATCCCAATTGAACCAACTACTGCCGTCAGGACTAAATCTGCTTCGGTTAGCGTGGCGGCTTCAATCAAACCAGTAATTCCAGCGCCACATGTAATTTTCAATGGAGCTAAACACTCTTTAAGCTCCTGATATAGAGATTCTTGTCCGATTGCGACATACTTCGGACGAAATTCGTTTACTTGTGCGAGTAAAAGCTCCAGATTGCTTCCAGCGGCTAATGCTACTACAGTAAATTTTTCCGGAAACTCACGCACTACTTCCAGAGCTTGTTGTCCAATTGAACCGGTTGAGCCTAAAATTACAATATTTTTCTTCATCAAAAGACACCTTTATACATTAATGTGCGGTAAATTGCCCGCAATAATATTACTAAAAACGGAGTTAGTAAGATTCCTGATAATCCAAAAAAACTCATCCCAACATAGATTAAGAATAGCGCTAGTAATGGATGTAACTGAAGATTCATTCCAATCAGACGGATCTCCAGTAATTGACGTACTCCTAAAACTAAAAAATAACCAAGAAACAACAAAAAAGCTAAAGAATAACGCTCGAAGAGTAAAAAACTTAAAAAAAATGGAAAATAAAGCAGTCCTGGTCCCAAAACCGGCAGTAAATCTAAGATTCCTGCTAGATAGCCATAGGCAATATATCCTGGAATCCCTAACAACCAAAAGATTAAAGCGGTCAAACTTGCGGTAATCACAATCAACAAACACTCCACACGAATAAAGGCGGCAGAATTTGTCAAGACCTCGGTTTTTAGTTGATTAGCGATTCCCCTCCATTTCAAAGGTATCATTTGGGAATATTTTTCACTTAATCTCTGTCGATCACGACTGAAAAAATAGGCAGAGACTCCACCCAAACAAATCGCTACCAAAAACTGTGGCAGAGTTCCCAAAAAGGAAACCATCCCCTGCATTAAAGAACGAAAAATCCGAGTAGTTGATTCTGGATTATATGAAAAAATTTCACCATTATGTTGTAAGAGTGGAAAATATTGCACTAGCAATGTTTGCCCGTAAGTAATTAGCTCTTTAATTTTTAAAGTTAATGGTGAAATTAGAGTTAAAAGTCTTGGTATTTCTTGATAAAGTGTCAGTGTCGCCAGAAAAGTTATTCCCAAAAATAAAAAGCTGATTCCAAACAACACTAAACTTACTGCAAGACTACGACTGACCTTGAACTTATTAATAGTTTGTGAAATTATTGGCTCACTTAAACAAGCAAAAAAAATCCCAAAGATGAATGGTGAGATCATGCTAAAGAAGTATTTTAAAGCAAATGCTAATAGAATTGCCAAAAGAGTTAAGCCAAGCCAGATCTTCAACTCTCTGGTCAAACCG
>JBFYZC010000209.1:0-12577 GCA_041309705.1 Bacillota bacterium
CAAGAACTGGCGGAGATGAAAAAGATGCTGCAACAAGTGGCCGCTCAAGCGAGTTCAGTACCACAAGAGCAGCAACGGCAAAAATGGTTCAATCATTTAAAAGGTTTGGGTCTGGAAGCAGAGTTGATCAATGATCTCTTAGATCGAACCAGTGCGACCGAGCTAAATGCGACCGAGTTGTCTCAGAGTAATCTGTTACATCATTGGACGCAGATGCTGCTGGAACGTTTAGTCTGTAATGACCCATTTCCGGTCAATCTCTCCGGACAGCAAGTTCTGGCGTTGATTGGACCAACTGGAGTAGGGAAGACCACTACGATTGCTAAACTGGCAGCGAATTTTCATTTGTTTGAAGGCAAGAAGGTTGGTTTGGTAACGATTGACACTTATCGAATTGCAGCAGTGGAACATTTGAAGACTTATGGCGATATTATTAATCTTCCGGTCGAAGTGGTCTATAGCCCGGCAGATCTACCACTCGCGTTGCAGAAATTACAACAATGTGAGCTGGTTTTAGTGGATACTGCGGGACGGAGTCCTTATAATCGACCAATGATGGATGAGTTGCAGAAGTTCTTTAATCAGGGTCTGGTGAGTACTATTATGCTTGCAATTAGTGCGACCACTAAATATGCGGATATGTTGAATATTGTGGAGAAGTTTACGAAAGTACCATATACCCACTTGATTTTTACCAAATTGGATGAGACTAGCTGTTTGGGTCCTTTGGTCAGTTTGGCATGGAAGACCCGCCAACCAATCTCTTATTTTACAATGGGACAGAATGTTCCGGATGATATTGAGATTGCCAAACCACAGCTGCTCATTACACGGTTATTTAAGGGGAATATAGATGATTGATCAAGCACAAAAATTAAGAGAGATTGTTAAAGGGAATGCTAGCACCACTTTGTTGACTACTCCCACGCGAGTAATCGCCGTTACCAGTGGTAAAGGTGGGGTGGGGAAGACAAATTTATCAGTTAATCTAGGAATTGCTCTGGCGCAGATGGAAAATCGGGTGTTGCTATTTGATGCAGACTTGGGGCTCGCCAATGTTGATGTCGTACTTGGCTTAGCACCACAATATAATTTGAGTCATGTTTTGCAAGGGACGAAATCGATGGATGAAGTAATTACCCAAGGACCAGGTGGTCTGAAAGTTATTCCGAGTGGTTCTGGTGATTATAAATTGGCTAATTTAAATGAGTATGCGCTGGAAGAATGTTTACAACAGCTAAATAAAATTGAAGAATTTACCGATATTATGATTGTCGATACTGGTGCCGGGATCTCGAATAGTGTTTTAAAATTTGTTCTGGCAGCGGAAGAGGTGCTGATTGTAACCACGCCTGAGCCAACTGCAATTACTGATGCCTATGGAATTTTAAAAATGATTATCCAGCATGATCTGGAGAGTAAGGTGAATCTGGTGGTGAATATGGTCAAGAATGAGACGGAAGGTAAGGAAGTGATGGAACGGCTGGCTTCGGTTTCGAAACGTTTTTTGGGAGTGGAGCTTGAATCTTTAGGTTTTATTCCATATGATCAAACTGTTTCTAAGTCAATCAAAGCTCAACAGCCATTTATGCTGAGTCAGCCACGTTCGTTAGCCGCTCAAAGTGTAAGAATGCTGGCGGAAAAGTTATTACATCGTGAAAATATCGCAAAAAAGGGTTCGCGTGTTTTTTTTGAAAGATTGTTTAAAAAAATATAAAAGTGAAGTAAGAAGAGATTTTGTTTCCTATCTTTAAAAAGGTTTGCTATCGGTGTTTTTTTGAATGGCTAGTATTACCAATGAAAGAAATCCTGAAAATTTACTTTATAAGCAGGAGTTGTAAATAAAAAGTCTAATTTAACCATAGGAGGTGGAATGATGGAGGTTTCGCAATATCTTAGTGTATTTATGGACGAATGCCGTGAGCATTTGCAAACATTAAATGAATCATTGTTAGAATTGGAAAAAAATCCAGAAGAACAATCAACTATGGATCGAATTTTTCGTTCGGCGCATACTTTAAAAGGTGCTTCGGCGACGATGGGTTTTAACCGTTTGTCAAATTTGACTCATGCGATGGAAGATGTTCTTGGTAAGTTGCGCAGTAAGGAACTTAAATTATCGTCAGAAATTACTGCTACTCTCTTTAAGGCACTGGATCTGGTAGAAGTTTTAGTAAACAATATTGGTGAAGGTCATGAGGGTGATGTCGATACCAGTAATGTTGTTCAAGATTTAAAGAAGTTGTTATTTGAGCAACCTACTCCCCAACCGGTTGTTGCGGTAAGTCAGGGTAATCAAATTAATCTACAACTGCGTTATACAGAAGCAGATCATGCAGAGATTGCCAAGTTAACTGCTGAAGGAATGAAGTTATTTCATGTCGAGCTAACCATCGTGGAGAATTGTGTGCTCAAAGGGGCTAGGACTTTTATGATCTTGAGAGATCTGGATCAGATTGGTACAGTGATTAAGAGTGCCCCTAGTGCTAAAGATCTGGAAGATGAGAAGTTTGATGAAACATTTATGGTAGCAATGTTGGCGAATCTTACTCGCGAAGAACTTCAGAGTAGAGTAGCTAATTTTATGGATGTTGCTAAGGCAGAGGTCACTGCTCCGGAGCTGGATAAGCTGATGGAGGAGAAACGTACCCGTGAGAATACGATTATTGATAAGAGCCGCTCCGCGGCGGGGAGCCAAACGGTACGGGTTGATATTCGTAAATTGGATGAACTAATGAATCTGGTTGGTGAGTTGGTAATCAGTCGCGCACGTCTGGAAGCAATGGGTTCGAGTCTTGCCTCACGTGAACTGGACGAGGTCGTGGAGCAGGTGGGTAGATTGACGATTGACTTGCGTGATAGTGTTTTAAAAGTAAGAATGATGCCAGTTGAAACGGTTTTTTCGCGTTTTCCGCGTTTGGTACGCGATCTCTCTAAAGAACTAGGTAAAGATATTGAATTAGAGATTCATGGTGGAGAGACTGAGCTTGACCGGACAGTGATCGATGAAATTGGTGATCCGATGATTCATATTATGCGTAACTCAATTGACCATGGAATTGAACCCGTTGAGGTGCGTCGTCAGAACAATAAGTCTGAAAAAGGCAAGATTACCCTCCGTGCTTATCAGGAAGGGAATAATGTAGTGATTATGGTGGCTGATGATGGACGTGGTTTTAATGTGGCAAAAGTGAAAGAAAAGGCGATCAAACAAGGTTTGACTACTCCGGAAGAAGTGGCAGAGATGTCCGATGATAAGATTTTGGAGTTTACTTTTTTGCCGGGTTTCTCTACCGCTGAAAAAGTTACCGATCTTTCTGGTCGTGGGGTGGGCATGGACGTTGTGCGCACTAAAGTAATTGCTTTGGGTGGGACAATCAGTATTACTTCAAAGCAAGGTGAGGGTTCAACAGTTTTTATTCGACTACCTTTGACTATGATGATTATTCAGACATTACTGGTGGAGATTGGAAAGGAGATTTATGCCATTCCTTCGAGTTACATTGAACAGATTATTAATCTGTCACCACGCGAAATCAAAATGATTCGTAATCAGGAAGTCTGTGTCTTTCGTGAAGAATTATTGCCATTGCTTCGGTTACAAAATGTTTTGGGAACTTCGAATGCTCTAAATTACCAACTTGAGGAGCTGGATGTGGTAGTTTTGCGAGTTGCAGAACGTCAAGTTGGTTGTATTGTAGATCGCTTGTTACCACAACGGGATGTGGTGATTAAATCGTTAGGTGGATTTTTGGGTTCAGTCAAAGGAATTACTGGTGCAACCATTTTGGGAGATGGGCGAGTTGCATTGATCCTTGACATCCGAGAAATCGCTTGAGTTTAAGGAGGGAACACTATGATGGATAAAGTAAATAGTCAAGAAGAGTTTAAACAGGTGGTCGTTTTTAGACTTGGAGACGAGGAGTTTGCAGTAGATATTTTGCAAGCGAAAGAGATTGAGAAGCTTGACCAAGGAATTACCCGTGTTCCTAAAGCGCCAATTTTTGTTGAGGGTGTAATTAATTTGCGAGGAGTAATTGTCCCCATTGTTGATCTGCGTAAACGTTTTGGGCTGGTAGTACGTCCGGTGGGTCATGATACACGCGTGATTATTGTCGAAGTGAATAATAATTTGATTGGAATGGTAGTTGATTCAGTAGCGGAAGTCTGTCGGGTTAATCTTGCAGATATTGAGCCTACTCCTCAAATTGCTCAAGGTATTGATGCTTATTATTTAAGTGGGGTTGTGAAATTAGAAAATGAGCGTTTAATTGTATTGTTAAATTTGGAACGAGCGCTATCAACCAGTGAAGCCAAAGAGTTAGTAGCAGCTGATTTGGAGGTTTAAAGATGATTAAGGTTGAAGATCTAAGCTCTTTTGAGCGAGATGTATTAAAAGAGATTGGTAATATCGGCGCAGGACATGCAGCTACTGCGCTCTCGCAACTGCTCTCGGAAAAGATTAATATGAGTGTGCCAGCGGTAACAATTATGCCTTTGGAGCGAGTGAGCGAACTGCTGGGTGGACCTGAGGAATTGGTAATTGGAATCTATATGAGAGTTTTTGGGGCTGCTCCCAGTAAGATTATCTCAGTCTTTAGTGTTGAAGACGCTTTGTTCTTAGTGGATAAATTAACTGGGAATAAATTTGGTGAGACGAAACAGATTGGTGAGTTCGAGGAGTCTGCTTTAAAAGAGATTAGTAATATTATGACTGGGGCTTATCTATATGCTTTGATTCAATTAACTGGGTTTACACTTTTACCATCTGTTCCTGCCTTTGCGTGCGATATGGCAGGTGCAATTTTGAATTCTGCCTTGCTAGACTGTGCAGTATTGGGAGATCATGCTTTAATTATTGAAACACAATTTAGTATTACCGAGCGTCAGATTGATGGACATTTCTTTTTAGTACCTGAACCTGGTGCTTTGACTACAATTTTAAAAGCACTTGGAGTTGATCCATCATGGGAGAAATAGTTCAAGTTGCAATGGCTGAATTTAAGGTGATGAAAGCGCCAGGGCAGATTGTTACCTTGGGACTGGGTTCCTGTATTGGAGTTTGTGCTTATGATCCCGTATTGAAATTAGGCGGAATGGTACATGTGATGTTGCCCAATAATGTAATGGCGGTTGGTGAAGTGATTAACCTGGCTAAATTTGCCAATACCGGAGTTCCATTATTAATCAAAGAAATGGAAGCACAAGGAGCAGTGCGTTTTAGATTAGTGATTAAGATTGTCGGTGGAGCTCATATGTTTAGTACTGCGGTACAGGAGAGCGTCTTTAATATCGGTAATCGTAATCTGGAAGCTGTTGAAGAAGCGTGTCGTCTTTTGGGGTTGCGAATTACAGCACGTAGTGTTGGTGGGCATAACGGAAAAAGTGTTAATTTAGATTTGGAGACCGGTGATGTCTATGTGAAAACCTTGGATTCGAATGGGATGAGCTATGTTTTGCTGGTTTAGAGAGAACAGAAGAGAAGAAATTGAACAATGCTGATCAGGGAGGGTGAGTTCCAATGGAAGGTACAGCACAAGCGGTTAGGAGGACTGCAATGTCAAGTGAGAAAACGGTTTCTTCTGAAAATGAAATGTGGGAGAACTATTTAGCAGTTAAATCTCCAGAGATTAGAGAGGCAATTATTATCAGATATGCTCCTTTGGTAAAGTATGTTGCAGGTAGAGTGGCGATTGGATTACCTTCCAATGTTGAATTTGATGATCTGGTTAGTTTTGGAGTCTTTGGTTTAATGGATGCCATCGAGAAGTTTGATCCATTACGAGGTATTAAATTTGAAACATATGCAATTGCTCGAATCAGAGGAGCGGTTTTAGATGGTTTGCGGAGTAATGACTGGGTACCACGGTCGGTACGTCAAAAAGCTCGTCAATTAGAGCGAGTCTGTGTTGAATTAGAGAATCGTCTGGGTAGAACTGCCAATGATCAAGAGATTAGCGAAGCAATGCAGATGAGTGTGAATGAGTTTTACCAGTTGCTTTCTGAGGTGAGTTGTACCACCTTAACTTCCTTAGATGAATTATGGTCAATTAATGCTAATGATGATGAATCCATTCGTGTGCTGGATCTGGTGCGTAATGATGAGAGTGAGGATCCATTGCATCACGTGGAGATTGAAGATATTAAAAATACTCTGGCAAAGGCGATTGATCATTTACCTGAGCGGGAACGAATGGTAATTGCATTATACTACTATGAAGGACTAACTCTCAAAGAAATTGGTGAGATCATGGAGATATCTGAGTCGCGGGTATCCCAGATACATACCAAGGCGATCTTTCGCTTGCAGGGACGATTAAGTCGCTGGCGTAAATCGGAAAGAGAGGTGTAGTTATGCAAACAAACAAGGAAGGGGTAGCTGATAAAACTTCAGTCTATCGGGTACAGGTATCACCTGATTTAATGGCGGCATATCTGATTGTTGAGCCAATCGTCAATGAAAGTGATCTCCCTAATCTCTCGGAGGTACTGGAATTATTAAAAGCAGAAAAAATTTGTTATGGAATTGAAACAACCGAGATTGAAAAGTCACTAAGAGAGCAACAGGGAAAACCGGTTTGTATTGCCAAAGGTCAAGCACCACTAGATGGTAAAGATGCAAGGCTTGATTTTCTTTTTGAGACTGGAAAGTTTAAAAAAATTTCTGTACAGGATGATGCTGGTAAAATTGATTTTCATCAACTGCAAACTGTACAACAGGTAACACGTGGGCAAGTAATTGTGATTAAGAATCCTGCGACAGCTAGTATTAATGGCATGAATGTATATGGACAAGAGGTTCAAGCTAGAATTGGTAAAGATCTACCATTGAAGCAGGGAAAGAATGTTGTTTGGAGTGAAGATGGTTTAAATTTAATTGCTTTGATTACGGGAGAACCGAGTTATGTCAATGGCAAGGTAAGTGTGCTTGAGGTTCATGAAATTAATGGTAATGTTAATTTTGATACCGGAAATATTATCTTTTCTGGTAATGTAATTGTACGAGGTACAGTGGAAAGTGGCTTTAAGATTGAAGCCGAAGGTGAAGTGATTATTCATGGTAGTGTTGAGGGAGCGGAGATTCGTGCGGGGGGGAATCTTTATGTCGCGGGTGGAATTTCCGGAATGGATAAGTCAGTAATCTCTTCGGGTGGCGATCTATATGCGAAATATATCGAGCGAGCAACGATTGATTGTGGTGGAAATTTAACGGTACGTGAAGCGATAATGCATTCTCAGATTAATGCAGATGGTAAAATTAATGTTTCGACTGGCAAAGGGTTAATTGTTGGTGGAGTTTTGCGTTGTGGGGAAGTAGTTGTTGCTAAAAATATTGGTTCCCGTTTGGGAACAGTGACCGAATTGGAAGTAGGGGTTACCCCGAAACTAAAAATGGAATATCAGGAGTTGGAGAATAAACTAAAGTGTAATCATGAAACGATTGAGAAAGCAGAAAAAGGGATTGCTGTTTTGAATAGAACAGCTAATAGTACATCAGAACGTCAAGCATGTTTGAAAGATTTGATGAAGACTGTTTATCAATTAAAAGGGATTAATGAAGAATTAGAAGTAAGAAAACAGGAACTTCTTGAGGAGATGATAACACGTTTAAAATTAGGACAGATTAAAGTTTCTGAACTGATTTTTCCAGGTACTCGAGTGGCAATCGGGCGTGTCATCATGAATATTCAAGATGAATTGAGATATAGTGTCTTATTCTATCATGAAGGTGAGATTTTGATTAAGCCGTTTCGCTAAGGATAATCAAAGCATTGGAGGCTAACCTGGATGAATTGGATGGAAGTAATCTTGGTTACTGGAATCAATGCGTTAATCTGGTCAGGGTTAACACGACGTCAAAGAATTAACCTTGATCAACGGATTAAACTGTTGCGTCAGGAAGTTTTAGAGCTAGAAGACCTGGTGGCGGCGATTATTGCTGAATTCAAAGAAGTTGCTAAAATTGTTCCTGATCAGATAGTTTCGAGTAATGATGCTGTTGAGTTTAGATTTAAGCCTAACCAAGAGACGCCACTCATTGTTAAACCAGTGCTAAACAAGGAAGATAATGTGTTGGAGAATCTTGTTGAGTTAAATAATTTAAAACGGGAAAAGATTTTAGCCTTAAATCAACGTGGTTTGCAGATTGAAGAGATTGCCAAACAGATTGGAACTGGAATTGGAGAAGTAAAATTATTTTTAGGTATATATGGAAAGAATTGAACCGTACTTTTTGAAGGTACGGTTTTTTAGTGAATATAAATAATGTGATTGGATATTGTGGAAATGTTTACAAAATCTGGAATTTGTGTTATCATATTTCTGATGGGTTTTTAAAAATGCATTTTTGCAGTAACATGGATGATTTTTGATTAATATTACCAAAATGTATATTGATTATGATTGATTTTATTTTATATAAAATTATGTTTTATGAGGTGTTATCTATGGATTTTAAACTATCTAAAACAAGGAAAATTATCAATAGTTTAGCTTTTAGAATTGGAATAATCGCGCTGCTGGGAATAGCGATTATCCTTGTACTGACTAGTTTTGCAACCAAAAAAATTGTTAGTATTAATGACTTTAAAAATCAAGCGGTTCAAGAGAATACACAATTGTTTTTTGCAATAGCTGATCTGCATGAAGTACTTGGTAATTCTCAGATTTATGCTGCAGAAATTGTTCAAAATAGAAAAACTGAGATGGTCTCGGATTTTAATGTGCAAATTCAATATATTAAGGATGAACTGAATTATTTTAAAAATAGTGCTTTGCTGAAGAAAAATGGTACTGAATTTGAGAGTATCTGTAATGATTATCTGAGAGCAGTAGAGAGTCTTTTTGCTGAAATTCAAAATGGTAATCGAAATCTTGCGGAAGTATATGATCAATTTAATCAGAGTACTATAAAAATTAACAATTATCTCTATGGAAACGATGAAAATTTACAAAAGATACTGGAGCAACAGATTGACAAGGGAAATAAACTAGTTGATGCAGCAGTCTCCTTACAGATTAAAATCACAATAATTGGTATTTTGTTGATACTGACCTTGAGCTTTTTTGTCTGGCGCTCACTCTTTCGGGCTTTGGAAAAATTTAAAAAAACCACTGAATATCTGGCTAAAGGAGATCTGAGTACTAAAGCAGAGGTTAAATTGGAAGATGAGATTGGTTCATTAGGGGTAGTGTACAATACAGCAATTGAGCAGTTAAGAGTGCTGCTTAATGATACTGCCAGTCATGCCTCCAAGGTTAGTTTTTCCAGTAATGATTTATTTAAATTTATTGATGAGTCAAGTGGTGTGTTACAAAAAATGAATAAATTGATCTTGAATTTGTCAAATGGATCGGTCGAGCAGCATGATAAGGTTAATTTGGCAGTTGAAAAGATGAAAAATATTAAAGTACAAATTAATCAGGACTCGGTCTCGACGGTACTCAATAAAGTTTCTTATGAGGTTTCAAGAGAAGCCTATCGTGGTAAGGTAGCTAATAGAGAGATGAGATGCGAGCTGCTTGAATTGGAAAAGAAAACAAATCAAATCAAAACAAACATGATTAATCTGGGGGAGGATTTGAAAGAATTTCAAGAATTAATGGTTGATGTTAACGATCTTTTAGAAGATACAAAAATATTTTCTCTTAATCTTTCGATTGAAAGAGCACGCAATAAAGATGATAATGAGCAGCTTGAACCAGTAATGAATGGTCTTAAAGAACTAATCGGCACTACTGAAAGCACAGTAAAACGGATTAATCAGACTATTGAAAAGATTTCGGAAAAAGCTCAGTTAAAGGTAGCAACAATCATTAATGATACTAGTGAGATTGAGCAGACTAAAGATATTATAATTAATTCGCTGGATATTTTTAAAGATATCGAGCTGCGAGTGGAACAAATGATCAGGGAATTAGAGAATATCTCACTGATAGCAGGAAATATGGAAGAGAATAATCAGACGATTGAGGCAGCAATGGAGCAAGCAGCGCAAATTAGCGAGAGTAATTTGACAGCAACACAAAAAGTAACTACTATATTTGAGCAGCAGTATGCAACACTAGAAGTCTTAACTACTGCCGCACGCAATTTAAAGCTGATGTCTGAAAATTTCAATCATATTGCCCGAAGATTTATGTTATGATCTGTTTATCTTACTCCCTTCATTATTGCGAAAAGTAGTGAAGGGATTTTTTGTTGATAATTGTGCAAACTGATAATCGCAAACAACGTTTTAACAGGTATTGTGCTGAAAATTGCAACTAAAATTTAATTAATTAAAAATATTTTTGATAACTAAAGAAGGGTTATCTTTTCTAGTAGAGAAAATAATATGATACTTCCAAACACTACAAAGGGAATTATTCTTCATTACTTTTAACGTTAATTCGAGGAATATGGCTTTGACCCTACCAGAATATATACTTGATAAATAGGAGGAGCTTCGATGTTAGAATTTGAGGTTGCTAACCACCAATTCGCGTCAATTAAAGTTGTTGGAGTTGGAGGGGCGGGCACAAATGCAGTGAATCGAATGATCGAGGCAAAAATCCAGGGAGTAGAGTTCATTGCAATTAATACAGATGCTCAAGCTTTGAACCGTTCTAATGCAGATATTCGATTGCGAATTGGTGATGTTTTGACTAAAGGTTTAGGAGCTGGGGCGAATCCTGAAGTTGGTGAACGAGCTGCCTTGGAAAGTAAGGATGAGATCTCAGGTGTACTACAGGGTGCAGATATGGTTTTTATCACTGCAGGAATGGGTGGTGGGACTGGTACTGGAGCTGCCCCGGTTATTGCCCAGATTTCTCGAGAACTTGGCGCTTTAACAGTAGGAGTAGTAACTAAGCCATTTATGTTTGAGGGTCGCGTTCGTTCTGCACAAGCGGAGAAGGGTGTCTATAATCTTAAAGAAGCTGTGGATACACTAATTACTATTTCTAATGAACGTTTGTTACAGATTGTAGATAAAAATACTCCCATTTTGGAAGCATTTCGTATTGCAGATGATATCCTACGCCAAGGTGTGCAGGGAATCTCCGATCTGATTACTGAAACCGGATTGATTAACGTTGATTTTGCAGATGTTAAAACGATTATGAGTCAGGCAGGTTCGGCGTTGATGGGAATTGGAGTTGCTAAAGGCGATAATCGTGCAGTGGAAGCAGCGAAAATTGCAATTGAAAGTCCATTACTGGAAACTTCAATTGAAGGTTCTAAGGGTGTCTTGCTGAGTATTACCGGGAGCAGTAATCTCGGTCTGTATGAGATTAATGAAGCAGCAGCAATTATTACTCAAGCAGTTGATCGTGATGCGAATATTATCTTTGGCGCTACTTTTGATGAAACACTGGGTGATGAGATTCGGGTAACAGTGATTGCGACTGGATTCGAAGAAAATTATTCGAAACGAATTAAAATTGATGAGACGGAGATTAATCCATTTATTAACGATGATCTGGATATTCCGGTTTTTTTGCGCCGTAATAAATATAGTTGATTTGAGAGCTGTGAAGGCGTTCGGGAGAGATTCCGGACGCTTTTGATGTTTAATTTGGTTTTTCGGTAAAAAAGAACAAAAATCAAGTGATTCTGATATTAAAATTGATATTTTTGAGAGGAAAGAAGGGACTAATCCGGTAAAATGATCAAAGGATGGTGAAATTTTATGTCCGTCTTGGAAGTTTACCTGGATCTCCCTTTGTGGGGTGCATTACTGGCGGTAATTGAGGATGCAACTTTATTGTGGATGGTGGCGCAATTAAGTGGCGAAAAACCAAGCTGGCTACGTTTGTGGTCTGGTGGTCTACTGGGTGGGCTCTTTAATTTTTTTCTACTAACTAATCAATTAACTGAGGGGATTGTTTTTCCGTGGATCTTAAATCCACTGGTGATTCTTTTGTTGCCAGTGGTGATGATTTTAGTGGTGTTTTATTTTCAAAAATTCTCACGTTTGATGAGGATCTTTGGATATTTTTATCTTTTAGCATTTTTGCTCTCTGGGGTGCAGTGGGGGGTGGATATGCTGAATCACTACTATTTTCACTGGGAACTTAATTTTTGGTGGAAATTTTGTCTGCATGAAGCAATTATTTTAATAATCGGTGAACTTGGCTGGGGAGTGATTCATCAGCAAGTTTGGGAACATTTGTGTTTATATCCGATTCAGATTACTTGGGATACACATCAGATTAAGCTGAATGCATTACTGGATACTGGAAATAGGTTACATGATCCTTTGACGAAAGTACCAGTAGTAATTGTTGAGTTGAATTTAATTAAAGGATACCTCCCAGAAGAGATGTTGTGTTTTATTGAGCAAATACAGCAAGGAGAGCTTGATTATCAGTGGGATTTACCACTTGTTTGGATGGAGCGAGTACGAGTTTTGCCTTTTAATTCAATTGGGCAAGAGCATGGGATTTTGGTAGGTTTTCGACCCGATCGATTAACGGTATGGCAGAAAGAACTTCCTTTAGTCAGCAATGAAGTAGTGATTGGTCTTTATAAACATGCTTTATCACCAGAAGGAGCTTTTCAGGCTTTAATTCCTCCCGCAGTATTACAGTGATA
>JBFYZC010000210.1:0-4515 GCA_041309705.1 Bacillota bacterium
TCATGCGACTCCAGGCAGGTAATAATTGCCGTCCCAGCAAGAGCCACTGCCCCACTGGTGGCACCAGACCACTACGGATAAATATCCGATTAGTCGGTTCTCCTTTGCCTTGAGTTGCATCAGTAAAACCATTATTATCCAGACAGATTACTACACTTTCTGCTGAATTATCGGCTTCGAAGGGCTTAGTTATTTCCCAAGTCAACATGATTCCCAAAATCAGAATCGCTAGGAGAAAATAAAAACGCCCATCACGCAACCATCGTCTCACGCTCAACTTCTCCCATCACTTCTTTGAATTTTTCATTACTGGTTGACCATGACTTTCTCTGGCTAATCTTGCTTTGGCTGCAACTGCTTTCTCTGCTTGAGCAGCACCATAGGCAAATAAAGAAAAAATAATTAATACTAACGCCACGGTAATAATTTCAAAGCTCATCGACTTCACCTCCTTATTTTTGAATACTCTGTTTTATTCTCAAAAAACATTTATATACCATCTCAGCAAAGATCTAATTTAGAGATTATTTGAATATAATCGAAGGAGTTAATTTCGACTAAAAACCATCAAATACCTTCCAGAATTCTGATAGTTAACGAAATAATTTTTTGGTAAAATATCCAGTGAATAAAAGAGAGCCTTGTATATATTTTCTGAAAGATCTATTTCATTTTATCTTCGCGAAAAATCCCTAGTACGCTGGATATTTTCACTCGATATAATGAAAGATCTTTATTGGAAAATATATAGACCCTCTTCTCATGCAAATCAATACCTAAATTGCTCTACTGTTCTTTTTAAATTAGCCGCAATTGTTGCCAGCTGCTCTGCAGAACTAGCAACTTCTTCTGCTAGACTACTCTGTTCTTCTGCCGTTGCTGACACTTCCTCTGTGCTTGCCATAGTTTCTTCACTTATTGCAGATATATGGGTAATTGTACTAATCACTCTTTCATTCTTTGCCACCATCTGTTGAGTGAATTTCGATACTGTGGCTAGCTGTTCAAGTGAGTAAGATAATTTATTAAAAATAAACTCAAAAATACCACTTGCTCTTTCAGCTAATAAACCTCCTGTTCCAGCTCTAACAGAATCATCTTTAATTAATTTGACAGTACTATCAGTGTGCTGCCGCATCTCACTTAATAATTGATTAATCTCTTTTACTGCTTTTTTTGATGAAATTGCTAGTTTCCCAGTTTCTTCTGCAACAACCGCAAAACCTCGTCCATGTTCCCCTGCTCGAGCGGCCTCAATTGAAGCATTTAATGATAATAAATTAATTTGGTCAGCAATATTCTCAATCGTACTAGTAATATCATCAATCTGAACTGAACTTTTTTCTAAATAGCCAATGGCAATAGATACTTTTTCACCTGATTTAAAGAGTGCATCAAGCTCACTGGTCACGTCAACTACCGCTTTTTTACCAAAATTAGCAATCTCCGCAAGATCTGATGAATCTGAAGAGATTTTTTCCATCTCATGCCCTACTTGATAGATCATTTGCGATAATTCTTCAATCACCTGTACAGTATCAGTAATCTCTTTAGTTTGTTCTGATGCCGCTTGAGCAAGCTGCTCCATGGAAAGAGCAATCTGTTCTGCAGATTCTCCAGTTTGATTAGTAGCATTTTTCAAATGTCCACTAGAATTATAAATGATTTTTCCTTGTTCCTCAAATTCTTTCATAATCTTACGTAAACCAAGCATCCCTTTATTTAATCCTTCAACTACTACCTTTACTTCTGGGCAACCCTCAAATTTTAATTCCTTGGTTAGATCTCCAACTGCTAAAGCATTTGAAGCTTCTACCAATTGCTGCATCGAACTGGATAAAGCTCTTACAATATAAAAAGAAAGAAATGATGCAATTAACAGACTACCTACAATAAAAATAATCGCACTAAGCCTGATATTATTTAAATACGATTGGTTTTTTATAATTTCTCTACTAGTATCATAATACAATAAACCATATGCACTAACTAAATAATCATCAAATTGACTAATAACTTTTTTTAATCTTTGATATTGAGCAGTACTTTGTGGTTCATCTAAAATTTTATAACACGCTTCAAGACTATCCAACATAGCTTTTCGACTATCTTGATCAATCCTATTTAAATAGTTTATTTTAGCCTTAACATAATTAAGTTGCTTTCTAACTTGTGTATCATTATAGACCATTCCCTGACCTTCGGTAAACATCTCCAGATAATAAATAGAAACTTTATTCATGTCATTTGCTAAGGTAGATAGAGAATTCAAACTATTAGCGTTATTGTCAAAATCAGATTTCATGTCATATTGCATCCTATTAATAACATCCATTCCAAAGAAACTTTGAACTACTAAAAATAAAGCAATAATTCCTGCTACTAATAAAATTTGATATACAATCGACCATTTGGTAAATTTGAAACGTTTTACTTTTCTAATTGAACCAACGTTTTTATTACTCATTACATCATTCCTCTCAAATGACAACTTTCAAGTTAGCAAAAATCAAAGATCACTTTTAATTATACCATATTATTCCTAAAATGTCATGCTTTTTTAAAATAATTACGCTAATATTCAAAATAGAACTAAAAAATATTATAAAAAAAGCATCTCACATAGAGATACTTTCATAAATTTAATACAAATAACCATCAATTATCAAATCTTATTATAAATCTCCCGCATAATTCAGAATTCGCTGTAAAATCTGCTCACGCAGAGCTGCAATCTTTATAAAATCCATATATGGCACATAAAATTCTTCCATTTTATCATGAGTTGCTTTTGCCTGATTTAAATAACCAATTGCCATCTGCAGCAAACCATCAACTACCTTGCGATGACTTATTAAAACCGCCCCGTACTTTTCTGCTAAATCTGCAGCTAGACATTCATCCATCGCAATTACTTGATTTGCAAATTCCAAACCATCTTGATGTGGCTCAGTGGCAGTGGTGATCAATATTTCTAATTCTGGAATCAGGAGATGCTCCATTTTCTGAGGGTCAAAAGCACAATAAAAAGCTTCACAGTTATAACCCGCTTCAATTGCTCGAGTAGCAACTTTCTCAAGCAGTCTCGCCTTACCTGTACCCGGTGCTCCAGTAACTGCATAAATGCTGCTTGCCAAAGGAATAATGGTTGGTAAATAATTGCGAAAACCATCTGGAGTAATCGCACTAATAAATAACTTGCGTAAAGTTCCTGCTTGGCGCAGTACTGGACGATTCTCAAAAATATCTGCGCTTAGCTCCGCCGCTTTCAAATTTGCCAACCCACAGTCAAACCCAATCTGATTAATATTCTCAATGTCATCATAAACTGATTTGGCAGCCTTTAAAAAACAGTAGGCTCGATTAAAAAGCCGACCCACTTTTTTATTTAGTTCAATAATTGCCTCTTTACCTCTGGTTATTCCAGCTTCATTCCAGTACTCACCTAAATTAATAATCTCGTCAACTGCACCAGGATTTTTGGGATCAACTACATGTGGACTAGTTCCATCTAATAGTGCCACTTTAAGGGCTGGAATTGCCACTCCATCCAACGAATTATTATCAGAAGAACAATGGAAAAATTCCACATCATAACCTTTCTGATTCAACTGCATTCCAATCTCGCGCATAAAAGTACTTTTACCAACCCCAGGTCCACCCTTGATTACCATAATTCGTCGTGCATCCCCTGCAATAATGTGGTCGTAATAAGAAAAGAATCCTTGTGAACTATTGCCACCTGGAAAAACTTCTTTAATTCTACCACTCACTTTTAACATCTCTCCTTTTAACATAAAAGTTAACAAGATAATGTATGTGAGCTGCTTTCTAAATGTGCCTGAGTCCTAAATACTTTCAAATTCTTCGTAGAATAAATCAATGAGTGAAACATCAAGATAAGCAGAAAACCCCAGCTAATTAAGAGTAAATAGTATTGATTAAGCCAAAAGGTCATCCAAAAACCATCTGGGATAAACATGAAGGTCTGTTTAGAACTGACCTCACCTTGCATTTCCTTCAAGATTAATTTTTTTAAATTATCCGCCAACCCTGGTTGAACACGTGGGTCACCTAAGGTAAGATCATCATAGTAAGGCTGATTACTCCCAAAAAGCATCCGAAAATCTTCTGCAAACGTCTCCACCGTAGAATCACTCCATGATCGAGTATTCACTCTGCCCGAATCATGCCATTTGCCACCACGCAATGATAAATAGTTCTGCCAATCAAGCATCCCATTTGACATATAAAGCGAATGCAGATGATGCCCTAATTCATGTAACAACGTTACTTCCAATTGAAGATCAGTAAAGACCTGTCCTGCTGGAATTGCCCCAAGAATTACATATCCAGCTCCACCCAGACCACTAATCTGAGGAATCATATATGGTAACAGAAAAATCTTCAATTCACTCCAGAATGAATCCGGAAACTGCTTCTGATTAAGCTGAGTCAAAATCTCCGTTACCACTTGGACTGATGGCTGATTTGGGCTCTCTACCAACCGATAAC
>JBFYZC010000211.1:0-5838 GCA_041309705.1 Bacillota bacterium
CCCTCAAAATACTCCTGAAACGGAAAATGTTTAACCATCTGTTGTTTACAGACATCATGATAAGTGACATCTTTAGAGATAATCAGATCACAGACCTTGACCTCGCTATGTAAACCACCAGCAATCCCGGTATTAATCAGATAATCTACTCCAAAACGATCAATTAAGATCTGGGTGCAAGCGGCGGCATTCACCTTGCCAATGCCTGAACGGACTACAATCACCTTACGATTATTAATCTGTCCGACATAATAATCAAAACTCGCTACCTGCACTTCTTCAACCTCGGTCATCTGCTCTTTCAACATGCTAACTTCTAATTCCATTGCCCCGATAATTCCGACTACACTCTGGTTGCTCACTGTTGATTCTCCATTCATTTTTATATTTTTACTATATCTTCATAGTCGATACTCGAATTTAACGATTCCAGTTCCGTCTGGCATTACTACAATTTCTTGCTCCACAAAGTCACACTTTTGATATAGTTGCCGCAGATACTCGCGGTCGGCATAACAGTCAAGTCTTAAATACTTTTTGCCCTCTTTGTGCGCTAGTTCCTTAACCCAAGCAATCATTCTCTCAGCATATCCCTTGCCACTATAACCCTGCCTAACCACCAACTTATGCAGATAATAAGCAGCCTCATTTACCTGCTCTGCCCATAAAAAAGAATCCTCTTCCAGCAAGATAAAGCCACCAATCTTCTCCTCACCATCACTGGCAAGAAAACAAGCTGGCTGCTGATATTTCTCAATAAACTTCTCTTGCTCTAAATATTGCAAATTCCACATCGGCTGATTAATTGACTCCAACCATTTTGCCCTTTCACGCATCAGCTCCAGTAATTCTTCTAGTCTTTCATAGTTGATCTGTTCAATCTGAAAAGTAGAAACAGTTTTCAAAAAAATTCTTTTTTCAAATCCGCCTCTTGTGATGGCTTTTTCCATTCTGAGCTTCATAATTTCGTCCTGCGAAACACCACGCGCTTTAGAAATTGCAAACAATACCTCCAGTACATCCGCTATCTCCTCAAGCTTCTTACTCTCATGATATTCTGCAAGTTCTTCATCTAGCTTCTTTTCCAGCTCGTATATGTATTCTGCATCAGAAAGAACCATATAATCAGGCTTCCCTTGATTAGATATAATAATTTCAGGAATCCTGTCACGCACTAACTTGTTAAATTTTTTAATCATAAAAATATTCTCCAGAGTAGCTCAATTTTTGTAACTTATTCTAACATTGTAATTTATTAACCACTCAAAGTCAATTTCAGAAAGATTAAAAACTAATAATTACATTTTTCGAGCAAGTGTAAGCATAATTAATTATCAACTTCCACCAATGACTGCTTCATTAATTCCAAAACCACTTCTGGTTGGCTTTGCGCCAATAAACCCAAGGTTGGCAAGAGATAATCTCGATCCACCAAAAGACGTGGCGCAATTGGTTTTAAGATACCAAAGCGCTCTGATTCTAAGATTGCACCTTGCAAAATCTTTCCCGCATTTGGGTTACTCGCCAAAACACCACCTGTCCCAATTACCACTCCCAAATGGCTCAGATCCTTACCATTTTGAATCTGCACCATTCCAGTCGAAGTATAACTAACTGTCAATCTGCCTACATGTCGCTCGACTGCTCCTTTAATCGCAAAATAGCCCAAGGCTTCTTCCAAAACCATTTCTGCTGCAGTAGTTGGCAAAAAGCTTACTTCTGTAGCACGTTGCTCTACTCCAGCCCTTATTTCTGCCTCAGATAAAGCAGTTTTACTAATGAATACCTCAATTCCAAAGCTCTCCAGCACTGCTGGCGCAGTATAGCGCATTCCTAGATCCCCTTCAACGGTACGCTTTACCCGTGGCTCGCGCAGTCCTTGCCAGTAAACTTGAGTTTCTCTGGGCGCACCCTCGGCAATTGAATGGACATCAGTAGTAGCACCACCAACATCCAGCACCATCAGTTCCCCTAAGCCTCTAATTTCACTAGTCCCATCCGCCAAACACTGTGCGGCTGCCAAAGCTGCCGCTGGAGTCGGCATGGTTAACCCTGTAAGCCTTGACTCAATCTCTTGCAAACCCTTTGCCTGAATAATCCGCTGCAAAAAAAGCTCACGGATCAGCTGTTGTGCTGGTTCGATCTGCAATTGCTCCAGTTTGGGCAGGACATTAGTAGTCCGGTAAACTTCTTTACCCGCTTCCTTCAAAATCTCCTCAGCTTCAGCGGCGACAGTCTTATTTCCAGCAAGAATAATTGGTACCATCAATTCACTTTTAGCTAGTAAAGCTGCATTTTTCAGCAGATTCTCCCGATTCCCGCCATCCGTTCCTCCAGTTAATAAAATCAAATCTGGTTGCAAGTTAGTAATCTCGACAATCTCTGCTGATGTGAGCTGATAGCCATAGCTGCCCACTACTCGCGCCCCTGCTCCCAAAGCTGCCAAACGTGCTGCCTCTCCGGTCAACTCTGGCACCAGCCCAATTGCTACCATCTTCAAACCACCTGCCGCACTACTACAGGCAAGTTGCTGTTCATATTCCAACTTGCCCAAGCTTTGCGTTAGCGTTTGAAGGGCATTTTGATAACCAAGCATCAGTCCATCGTGAACTGTAGTAAAAGCACGAGCTGTCCCCAACAGTCGTGCTTCATCCAGATCCACAGCGGTCATTTTGGTATAGGTACTACCAAAGTCAATTAAGAGATAAGGTCGCATCTTTCATCCCCCAAGCTCTATATATATTTTCCGGAAAATCTAATTAATTTTACCTTCGTGAAAAATCCTTAATGCTCTGGATATTTTCACTCGGTAAAATAAAAGATCTTTATCGGAAAATATATAGTACAAAATAAAAAATCACAGTGTCAAGTTATTCAAATCATCCAAATTTACTGGATGTTCATTCCCAATCAAACCAATCAAAAGATATACTTTGGCGATTGGATCATAGCGCCATTCTTTCAACAATTGAAAATTCTCAATCTCTCTGGTATTTTTCAAATGTAGTCGCGGCCCAGTGCAGAGCAGCTTCTCGCCTGAGATCTTAATATGTGCTTCATCCACGAAGTTAACTGGTACTTCTGCTGCCACGAACTCTTTTACTCCCAGTTCAAGCTCCTCAAGTTCAAAAGCTGGTTTTTCAGTAAATTGTAAGACAAAACCATGTTTGACATCAGCATGCTCGAACTCCCCTAGATAACCAGTGCGTTTAATGATTAGACCAACCAAATCCTCAACAGTATGTGCCATCTTGCGATAACGCAGTGATTTAAAGACAATCTTTACTAAATCCTCAGGCAATGGTCCAAATAGATTTGGGCGAGTGACAATCACTTCTTCCCCAATCCCGATTAAAATCTCGGCATTCTGTTGCAAAAATGGATAAATTAAATCAAAATGCTCAATGATCACTCGTTTTTCCTGTTTTAATGCCTCTTTGATCAACTCTGCCAATTGATAAAGGGGCAAAAAAGCCATCTCAAAGCGAATGTCCAGATGATAACTGTCTGCCGTATAGGAGTTGATTTCTGCCGCTTCTAATAAAGGCAAAGGACGTACATTAATCCCCGAATCATCATTAGTCAGCTGTTGCTCAGGAAAAAGCCCACTGATTAAAAGCGATTTACCCGCCCCAGCATCACCAATCACTCCAATCAATTTATCCTGCGGACTTAAATAACGCAAACGCAAGTGATCACCCAGTTGCAATAAGCGTTTCTTCCCGCGCGGGGCGAAATATACCGAGTACATTAATGATTCATGAGTAATTGAAGTATTCATCACAACTCGAACTCCAAAGTTAATAAAGGGGCATGCTGCTGCGCCCCATAAACATCGGTCTCACCTAACTCTCCCGAGGCAATCGGGCGTCGTAAATTAATCTTAATTGCCTTGGCAGGTTGAAACTCAATAATTCCGAGTACTTCTTGAGAGTCAATCCGATAAAGGTCTGCAATCATCTCTGCATTAAAAATCTTTGCTTGACAAATCTGCTCAAAGACCGTTTGCTCCTGAAAGATAATGTCCAAGGTCAACTCATATGGTCCAGAATTCTTACTGCGAATCACTTCGGCTACTTCCAGTAGTCTCATCTCCCGACCTCCTTCAGCTCCAGTGGAAATGGGGCACATGGATCAGTAATCTCCATTAAATGATAGATACTAAAAACATAGACTGCACCAGCATGAAAATCCGAGGGCGAGTAAGGAAAAGCAAGATTCCCCGCGGTGGCGATTCTCCCTGGATAACCATAATGCAGCATCGTCGAACGGGCAAAGCTACAGACCGTATCTGCTAATTCCTGCTTCTCTGCCACTGCCTCGATCACAATTCCCAGTTCATGCCCTGCCACGACTGACTCTGGTTCGAAACTTCCCATCACGCCATTTTTGCCATAAATCTTAAAATCCAGATGATACTCAAGTTTCCCTGCAAAATTATCTGCCACACGTTCCTTAACCGCCTGAATAATCTGATCGATCTCGCGAATCATAATCGGATCACGCGTTCCAGCGATCGCAATGGTGCGATAACCGATCAATTTAACTCCTTCCAGTTTCACCTGATATGAAGGGCTCTGCTGAAAAGAACTTCCACTAACCCTGACTTTATGTTTGGTTACCTGTTCAAATTTGGTGGCACGTAAATCCAACCTTCCCCCGGGTCCGGGCAGTAAATAGGGATTTGATTTTTCATAAAGCGTATGTGCCGCCACCGAGAGCGTCGTACATTGGCGAATCGGATTTAATGGTGCTACTTCAAAATGATCCTCACGCAACCAGCCAAAGAGGCAATCACTGCCACTGCCTGGGGTAGCTGCAATTGCGGCACACTCCAGAATCTTCCCCAGATGAATCGCGAGTCCCGCATCAAAACCACGCAACACCGGCAAGGCTGCAAAGACTGCTGGATCATAGCAACGTCCCGCTAAAACTACTTCCGCTCCCGCAGCTAATGCCTGCTGCAATGGTTCCAGCCCCATCTGCGCCACTACTCTTACTGTCGTTTCCAAATTAGCCTCGCTTAACTCTGGGGCAGGTGGTAATGGTACGATCTTTCCTGCTTGATAGGCAGATTGCAAAACAGCCTGCTCAATCTCTGCTTCAAGCAATGCCATTTTAAATTGCAAACCTTCTTCGGCGGCAATCTCTTCAATAATCGCTGCATTCCAGGCTAGATGAGGATTAGCACCAGCTCCACCAGCGCTTCCGATAACGACTGGAATCTTTTCTGCTACAGCTGCTTGCAAAATCAAGCTCAGATCGCGTTTCACTGCCTGACGATCGGTAAAAGAGACTCCTGCGCCCAGATAATATGGACCCGGATCAGTAGAACCAGCGTCAATCGCAATTAAATCTGGTTTCAAAGCCAAACCTGCCTTAAAGGAATCCACCGGAAAACCATAGCCTAAAATAGCCGTGGGTGCTAAAATTCTAAATTCTTTCAAATCATTCCCCACCTTTCATGCTTTCGCTTGCAATAATGCCAGCACCCGCTGCAGCTCATTATAGACAATCATATAGCCCTCATCCATTCCCATTCCGGGCTTCGCGAGGATCTGAACTGGGTTAGTGGCTACCGCTACATGCACACAGACCTGTGCCGAGCGATCAGTTTCGTTACAAGTGCCTCCCAGATAAGCTCCTATTTGCTCTCTTTGGCAGACCAAAACTGCTTGAATACTATTATTAATCCCACCCAGATCCGGAGTTTTAATCTGAATCATATGTCCTGCACGTTGACTGGCAAAAAGTTCAATATCCTTCAACGTATTACACCATTCATCTGCCACAATCTCCACTGGAATATCTCGTGCATCCACTAGCGCAGTTAACTTG
>JBFYZC010000212.1:0-4670 GCA_041309705.1 Bacillota bacterium
CAGTCCGAGCTCGGCAGAGGGGTTAAGTTATGCCTTCAAGAGTGCACTAGCACTGGCGCGCAGTTTGCAACCGGGAGTTGATAATTATCAAAGTCGTTATCAAAAGGAGCTAAAGTCGTTACAAACGAATATCTTGGTAAAGAATCTGAAGTCACCCACCATGTACCAACAGCAATTACGTGGGTTAATCTTGCGCAGTGGATTAATGAGTGTGGCGGTTTAGGAGTAGTGATAAACCCCGTAGTCCCAAGCAGAAATATTATTCCGAAGGATAGATATACCATTGAAACACACAAGCTAACTAATGGTTGCTGGTGTGTTTCTTTTTATCTAAATCACCTCAAGAAATGCAGATTCTAGTTTGAAAATATTTATTTATAGTTTACTGGTGATTAATTAAAAGTGGAAACTTTAACAAGTAAATCGGTTAATGAGATAAGTATGGGAGGAAAATGTATTAAAAGGTTGAGAAATTGAATTTTTCGGTCTAATAGTGATCTTTTCCAAGTCGAAAGTTATAATATTGAGATGGAAAGTTGTAATATAAAGATGAATAATTGTAATATTGACCTGAATAATTGTAATATCGAACTGGATAATTGTAATTTAGAGATGGAAAGTTGCAATATTAACCTGAATAGTTGTAATATTAACCTGGATAGTTGTAATATTGAGATAAATAGTTGTAGTATTGAGATGAATAGTTAAAATATTGAGGTTGAAAATGTAAATATCGAGATAATTAGTGAGAATACTTCCTTGGAAGATGAGATTATCGGCTTGGAAAAGATCAAATTACAGATTGAATGGAGTAAAAGTTAACAGAAAGATTAAAGCTGCTAGTTTGCTGAAATAATTAGGGAGTAAGCTGCGAAGCATGGTTGAGTTGCTAAAGTGAGGCGAGAGTTTTTTTAAATCTAGGTTGCGTTGGTTTTTTGAGAAATTCCTCAAAATTAAACTTGACAAATGGAGTAGAGTGGAGTATTCTTAAAACATAAATAGCATATGCCCATAACTAATTAAAACGAGTTGAGGTTAATGCCAGGTAGAGATGGAACTGGACCAATGGGAATGGGTCCGATGACTGGGAGAGGTTTTAGAAGTGGTGGTGCTGCTTTTGCGGGTAGAGGTTACGGAAACTGTCGTGATTTTAGACCGGCGGGCTGGTGCAGATGGTATCAAGGTTTTGACCCTAATATAGAACAAAGAATTCTGGAAGATCAGGTTCAATTATTGGAAACTAATTTGAACCAAGCAAAGCAGCGTTTGCATCAATTGGGAACAACCGAGAAGAAATAAATCAAGGAATAGTGTATCTTTGAATATATGGGCATATGTTAAAAAATAAGGGAGAAGAGAAGCTTGAGTCAGACAGAGAATAGCATACCTAAGTGTACCAATAATTTTGGTCAGATTAAGCAAGTAGTGGCGATTATGAGTGGTAAGGGTGGAGTGGGGAAGTCTTCGGTAACTGCGTTGCTAGCAACGTCCTTACGTCAGCAAGGTTTGAAAGTGGGGATCTTGGATGCGGATATTACTGGTCCGAGTATCCCAAAACTCTTTGGGGTAAAAGGGAAATTGGGTCATAATGGCTTGGCTTTAGAACCAGGCGTCTCGGTCAAGGGAATTAAGATTGTCTCGATTAATCTGCTCTTAGATCGGGAAGATCAACCGGTGATCTGGCGTGGTCCGATTCTTGCGGGGGCAGTGAAACAGTTCTTTGAAGAAGTGGATTGGGGCGATCTCGATTATTTGTTGGTCGATCTCCCACCGGGAACGGGAGATGTTCCCTTGACAGTGATGCAATCCTTGCCAGTGGATGGCTTGGTGGTTGTCTCTACCCCACAGGGACTGGTGGAGATGATTGTGAAAAAGGCAGTGCATATGGCTAAACAGCTGGAAATACCAATTTTAGGCTTGGTGGAGAATTATAGTTATTTTGCATGCCCCGATTGTCAGAAAAAGGTGGAGATTTTTGGTAAGAGTAGTGCTCTGAAAGTGACTGAGGAGTTGGGAATCACTCTCTTGGGGCAGTTACCAATCATTCCTGAAGTTGCTGCTTTGGGAGATGAGGGGAAGATTGAATTGGTGAACGAGATGATTCCTGATTTCTTTACTGAGGTAACCGAGAATTTATTAAAGAAAATTAATAATAAAGGGTGAGGTAGATGAAAGTAGCAATCTCGGCTACGGGTAGTAGCTTAGACGCTCTGATGGATCAGAGATTCGGCAGGGCAGCTTATTTTTTGATGGTGGAGACTGAGAGTCTGGAGTTTGAGGCAATTGAGAATTCTGGAGCAGCGGCAGGCGGAGCAGGGATTCAGGCAGCACAGAAGGTAATTGATGCTGGGGCGCAAGTGGTATTGACCGGAAATGTTGGTCCCAATGCCATGCAGGTCTTGCAAGCAGCAGGGATTAAAATTTATACGAGTGAGCCGCTGGAGGTACGACAGTTGGTGGAAGTTTATCAGCAAGGTGGCTTGAAAGAGATTACTACTCCGGTAGCAGCACATTCGGGAATGAAGTCGGGGAATGCTTAATGAAACTAGCTTTTTTAAGTGGTAAAGGTGGGGTCGGAAAGACGCTGGTTTCGACTAATTTTGCCCGTTTGATTCCAGAGGCGATTTATCTTGATTGTGATGTCGAAGAGCCGAATGGAGCAATCTTTTTGAAACCCCAAATTGAGCAGGTGCTTGAGGTCAAGGTATTGAATCCCGAGCCTTTGCCGGAGCTCTGCTTAGGCTGCCGGCGTTGTGTCGAATTTTGTAAGTTTAACGCTTTGGCGTATGTTGGTCAGATCATGCTCTTTGCGGAACTCTGTCATGCCTGTGGGGGTTGCTGGAAGCTCTGTCCAGCTGAGGCGTTGCGGGCGAAGGAACGAGTGATTGGGCAGCTGGAACTGGGTCGGACGGGAGAACTCGCTACTCGGACGGGACTGATGAATCCGGGTGAAGCTACTGGAGTACCAATTATTAAGCAGCTCTTGCATGATTTGCCTTCGGAAAAGACTGTAGTGATTGATTGTCCACCGGGAAGTGGCTGTTCGGTATTGGAGAGTCTGAAAAAGGCAGATTTTGCAGTTTTGGTGGCAGAACCAACCGCCTTTGGCTTGCATGATCTGGAGATGGTCTGTGAACTGGTGCGTTTCTATAATCTTCCGGCAGGGGTCGTGATTAATAAGCATACGGAGGATCTGGCTGAGGTCGAAGCGTTTTGTGCACGGCAGCAGTTACCCATTTTAGGGAAGATTCCTTATCAGGCGAGCACTGCCGCACTTTATGGCGCGGGGAAGTTGTTGGTAGATGAGGACGTGGCAGCGAAAGAATTATTTGCAAAAATCGTGACAACCGTAATGGAGGTGGCAACTGATGAAACAGCTCGTCATCTTAAGCGGTAAGGGCGGGACGGGGAAGACCACTTTGGCAGGGGCTCTGGTACATCTGTTGGAACAGAAGGCGTTTGCGGATTGTGATGTGGATGCGCCTAATCTACACTTAATCTGTAATGAACTTACCGAGCAGCAGAGTGATGATTACTATGGGTTTCAAAAGGCAAAGATTGATCCATCGCAGTGTGTCCAATGCGGAAAATGCCAGGAGCTGTGCCACTTTGGCGCAATTAAAGATTTTAAGGTTAATCCTTATGAATGTGAAGGCTGTGGGGTTTGTGCCTACTTCTGCCCGGTTAATCAGGCAGGCAATTCGGCAATTCAGATGCAGGAATGGGTCTCGGGGAAGACCTTTCTTTCAAAACGGCAAAATGAATGGTTCTCCCATGCCAAATTGCAGATGGGTAATGGAGCCTCGGGTAAACTGGTGACTCAGGTACGTAAACAATTGCTGGAGCAGATCACCTCTGAGGAGCTGGTGATCATTGATGGTTCGCCTGGGATTGGTTGTCCGGTCTTGGCGTCAATTACGGGCGTGAATCTGGTAGTAGCAGTGACTGAACCAACCCTCTCTGGTTTACATGATCTGGAGCGACTGGTGCAGACAGTGGCACAGTTTAAGCTGCCGATCTTTGTCTGTATTAATAAATATGATCTAAATCAGGAAGTAACCCAGTTGGTAGAGGAGTTTTGTGCCAAAAAGCAACTGGAAGTACTGGGGAAGATACCATATGACCAAACGGTTATTCAAGCAGTTAATGCGGGTGCGTCAATTGTGCAGTATCCCGCGAGTCCGGCGGCAGTAGTAATTATGGAAATCTGTCAGAAAATTAGATCATTAGTTTAAAAAAGAAAGGGTGTTTTTAAATGAAAGTAGCAATTGCCAGTGAAAATGGTGCAGTTTCAGGACATTTTGGACATTGTGAGGGATTTACGATTTATACGGTTGAGAATAAAACTATTCAAGCTGAGGAGTTTCTCGCGAATCCAGGGCATAGTCCCGGTTTTCTTCCTAATTACCTGAATGATCAGGGTGTTAAAGTGGTGATTGCTGGCGGGATTGGTGCGGGAGCAATTGAGATTTTTAATGAAAAAGGGATTGACGTAATCATGGGGATTAGTGGCAAAAATCAAGCTGTCATTAAGGATTATCTGGAAGGGAAATTGGTCTCGGCAGGTAGTGTCTGTCAAGAGCATAGTCATGCGAGTAATTGTGGCGAGCATTGATTTTTGCTAAAGATTGCAGAGGAATTTGGGAAGATGATATAATGATTATGCCACA
>JBFYZC010000213.1:0-5647 GCA_041309705.1 Bacillota bacterium
AAAAAACCCGGGTTACCCGGGTTTGAGTGATTATTTCATTTTAAAAGTCTGGCAGCAAGTATCATCTTTGTCATCAGCCGGAGTAGCAGTCAAATTACCCAGATTAGCCGTAGGTGGGAATCCACCATCTTCATCGTTTTGAATCACGATCTGCTTGGCATGACAGGAATTCCCATCTGCCCAATACTCACAGTTATCAACGGTGCAGTTTACATTTGGCATTAATGATTCACTCCTTTTTCAATTGAATACTCTTAGGATGTCTAATCGAGGAGTGATTTATACCTACTAAAAAAAGCAACTTACACTAAATCTAATTATAGAAGTGTAAGTTGTTTTTTCATTCCTGACCAGGCAAATGAAAGAGCCAATGAGTTTCACCACTGGCAGGAAGTTTTTTATACTTATGACTAAATAAAAATTTCATCTGAAAAGGTGGCCAGAAGATTACTTCTGCCTTACCAACCACGTTTTCAATTGGAATAAACCCTACATCAGGGTCGCGACTGTCTTTACTCCAGTTACGATTGTCTCCCATGACAAAGATCTTGCCTTCCGGAACAACCACTGACTCATAATCCTGCTCCATCTTTTCTTTAATGTATGGCTCATCCAACTGAACTCCATCCACATAGGTTTTGGCATTTTGAATATAAAGCGAGGGCGAATCATATGGTCCAGCAATCACTCGCTTAATATATTTCTTCTCAGGATCATTGGGTGGCTTGACAATCACAATATCCCCGGTATGCGGAGCACGAAACCGATAGATAAACTTATTAACAATCAGCCGTTCACCATCTTGTAGTGTAGGGATCATTGATGGTCCTTTTACAATAAAGGACTGAAAAATAAAAATATTTATGAAGAGGATCGTGAGCACTGCGATTGCAAACGCCTCAACGTTCTCACGCAACTCCGATTTTTTAATTTCCAACATGGAACGGCCTCCTCAAATAAGCCGTAAATTTTATACTTCGCGACGTTCTTCAATTCGAGCAGATTTACCAGAGCGACTTCTTAAATAATAGAGTTTCGCACGACGTACTCTACCACGGCGTTCCACGGTAATCTTCTCTAACATGGGTGAATGTACTGGGAAAGTTCTTTCCACTCCCACTCCCTGAGACATCTTACGAACAGTGAAAGTTTCTCTTAAACTGCCATGACTACGACGAATCACTACGCCTTCATAGATCTGAATTCTCTCTTTACCACCTTCGACAACTTTCACATAAACCTTTACAGTATCTCCGGGAATAAATTTTGGTATATCAGCACGCAACTGCTCGCGTTCGATTACTTCAATAATATTCATTAAGTTAACCTCCTTTCAAAATCATGTTTGTCTATCCTTTTTAGGAACTACTGTTCCAAATTCAGAACTCAAAAAATTTCTTTCTTGCTCAGAAAGTTCTACTTTATCTAACAAATCAGGACGTCGTTGCGCGGTACGTAAGAGTGCTTGTTCACGACGCCATGCAGCAATCTTAGCATGATCACCACTTAAAAGAATCTCTGGTACAATTTGACCTTCAAATTCTGCTGGTCTAGTATATTGAGGAAAATCAAGCAAATTTTCAGTGAATGAATCATGAATTGCTGAATCAGCAGCTCCTAATACCCCTGGAATTAACCGACTGACTGCATCAGCAACTACCAACGCTGCTAGCTCTCCACCGGTTAAAACGTAATCACCAATCGAAAGTTCCAGATCCACCCAACTACGAATCCGTTCATCAAACCCTTCATAATGACCACAGATCATAATCAGATGTTCTACTTGGGAAAGCTCTCGTGCCTTCGCTTGAGAAAACTTTTGTCCTTGAGGAGAGAGTAAAACTACTTGCGCAGTTGGTTTTTCAAAAGTTGCTGCTTGCAAAGCGCGATAGATTGGGTCTGGTTTTAAAACCATCCCACTTCCGCCACCATATGGGGTATCATCCACCATGTGATGTTTATCAGTTGTATAATCGCGAAAATTTATCAGGTTAAATTCAACTAAATTTTGTGCTTGTGCCCGTTTCAAGATACTATGTTGCAGAGGACCAGTAAACATCTCTGGAAAAAGCGTCATAATCTGTATTAACATTCAGCTTAATCCTCCACCAGCCCTGGCGGCAACTCGACCACCATTTTCTGTTCGACCAAAGAAATCTCTTGGATTACACTTTTTAATGCCGGGATTAATATTTCCGAGGAATCTTTCACGACCGAGTAAACATCATTTGAACCAGTTTCCAGAATACTTTTGATCACTCCCAAATATTCACCCGAAACTGTCCAGACTTCGAGACCAATAATCTCGTCATGATAGTATCTACCTGGTGGTAACTTTGGTCGCTCAGATTTAGGAATATACAAATACCCTCTTCCCAAAGCTTCAGCTGCGGTTAAATCATCAATACCAACTAATTTAAGCAAGACAAATTGATTATACAGGCGATAGCCAGAGACTTGATATTCCTTCTGGATACCATCTGTTGTTAACCAAATAATCCGTTTTAAATCACCGAAACGATGGGGATTTTCCGTTAGGGGAAGTACTTTTAGTTCGCCTTTGATTCCTTGAGCCTTAACAACTTCACCAATCGTAATCAGATCTGTTTTCAACATTTATTTATTCGTAATTTCCACGGCAATACGTAGATTATCACGTATCGCACATGATTTAACCAAAGTACGGATCTGCTTGATAATTCGTCCTTGTTTGCCAATAATCTTGCCAACATCTTCCTGATTGACCGTGATTTCAAGCAGAATATTGTTATTACGCTCAGTCTGAACCACTTGGACATCTTCAGGATGATCCACCAAGGCTTTGGCGATCTGTAATACTAAATCCCTCACTGGTAAAACACCTCACTCATTTACCGGAAGCTTCGGTAATCACACCGACTTTCTTCAAAAGCCTCTTAACGGTATCAGAAGGTTGCGCACCTTTCTTGAGCCAATCCTTTGCTTTATCTGCATCAACCACCAATTCAGTTGGATTGGCGATAGGATTATAATGCCCAATAATCTCAATAAAACGTCCGTCACGTGGTGCACGAGAATCTGCTACTACTACGCGATAAAAAGGACGCTTTTTTGCACCCATTCGATTTAAACGAATCTTAACTGCCATCATTTCACCTCCTCTCAAAAAAAATAATTTATCTTAGAAAAGGATTATTCATTTTCTTCTTTGATTTACCGCCAAAATCAGCAAACTGTTTAATCATCTTGCGACTTTGCTCAAACTGTTGTAAGAGACGATTCACATCTTGAACGGTGGTTCCCGAACCAAGCGCAATCCGTTTTCGTCGACTTCCATTTATAATTGACGGATTATACCGTTCTTCCCTAGTCATTGATTGAATAATTGCTTCAACCTTGACTAACTCTTTCTCATCTACCTGAACGCCTTTAAGTTGTTTGGAGACATTTCCCGGTAACATTCCCAAGATCTGCTCTAGTGGACCCAGCTTTTTCATCTCGCGCATCTGATCTAAAAAATCATTCAGATTAAACTCCGCGCGACGCATCCGGTCAAACATATTTTTGGCTTTGTCCGAATCAACATTGGCTTGAGCTTTCTCAATCAAGGAGAGTACATCACCCATCCCCAAAATACGAGAAGCCATCCGTGAGGGATGAAAAACTTCCAAATTTTCCATCTTCTCACCCATACCAACGTATTTAATCGGGCATCCGGTCACTGCTCGCACTGAGAGTGCTGCACCACCACGAGTATCACTATCCATCTTGGTGATAATTACACCCGTCAGCCCTAGACTTTCTTTAAAAGAAGCTGCGACATTAACTGCATCCTGTCCAGTCATCGCATCAATTACCAGCAAAATCTCACTTGGTTTGACCTCTGCCTGAATCTGCTTGAGCTCTTCCATCATGGTCTCATCAATATGTAAGCGACCTGCAGTGTCAATAATCACTAAATCATTCTGATAAGAAAGTGCATGTGCGATTCCTTGTTGGGCAATCTGTAGTGGTTGAGTGTTCTCCACACTAAAGACAGGAATTTCTAATTGTTTGCCCAAGACTTGAAGTTGTTTGATTGCTGCCGGACGATAAATATCTGCCGCAATCAACAGTGGACGTCGTCCCTGTTTTTTTAATAAAGCTCCCAACTTTCCTGCGGTACTAGTTTTTCCGGCTCCTTGCAGACCAACTAGCATCACAATCGTTGGGGGACGATCCGACATCTTCAGACTAGCTTCGCTAACTCCCATCAGCTGAGTCAGTTCATCATTCACAATCTTGATCACTTGCTGACCTGGAGTTAAACTATTTAACACTTCTTGCCCAATGGCACGTTCTTTAATTTTCCCGATAAAATCCTTGACAACTTTAAAGTTAACATCTGCTTCCAGCAAGGCTAGTCGGACTTCACGTAAAGCATCTTCAATATTTTTTTCTGAAAGTTTACCTTGTCCACTTAATTTACGAAAAGTCTCCTGTAGTTTGGTGGATAGATTTTCAAAGATCATGCTCCCACCTGCCTTAAATATCTAAAATTTTATTCATTATGCTCAATTAAACGTTGTAATTCATCAGAAATTTCTTGCAAAACTTCTTTCAGATGATCATTTTCAGTAATTGTTGCACAAACTTTTTGTATATCTTGATTTAATTTACTTAAAATAGCTTCTTGTTTTAAAAAACGCTCTACCAAACCAAGTTTTGCTTCTAACTCCAACATTGTTTTTTCGCCACGCTGCAATAGATCAAAGACTGCTTGACGGGAAATACCTTCGCTAACAGCAATTTCAGAGAGCGACCAGTTTTCCAGATAATATAACTCCATTGCCTGGCGTTGTTTTAAAGTTAACAAACCACTATAAAAGTCAAACAACAGTCCCATTTGCACCATTCGTTCGACGGCGGTTGCCTTTTCTGTCACTCTTTCACCAGCTTTCCAGCTGTCAAGTATTCAACCTTAACAGAGATAGTATAACCACTTTATAACTAGTTGTCAAGATTTTTTTCTGAAAATTACCAAAAAATCCAGGTATGAATTACGAGCATAATTCACAAGCTAAAAAAAACAAAGGAGGGAAAATATTTAAATGAATTTTGATGAGAGAATCCAATTAGAACCACAACCCGCTCGCTTAGGCGAACCATTAAAGATTAAATATGATGGTTTACTAAAAAATTCTGGTGCAGAAGAGGTTTATCTTCATTATGGACATGACGGTTGGAAAGAATCTAATTCTGTCTTGATGCACAAACTTCCAGATGGTAAATTTGGCGCCGAAATTACTGCTAAAGCCTGCCAAGAGATTAATTTCTGTTTCAAAGACAAAGTTGAAAACTGGGATAATAACAGTGGCTTCAACTGGAAATGTGATGTAGTTTAAAGATTTCTCTCAAAATTAATAGCACAAAATTACGGGGCAGGCATAAAAACCTGTCCCTACAAACATTGCCTTATCTCTTACAAAACTATTCCTTCATCATCAAATTCACCGCTCATTTAATTTCCTAAGTTGGAAACTCTTTCCGTTCAATCAAAAGCCAGCCATCTTGGGGCAAAGGCGAGCGTAAAATCTTCGGTGTTGGTTTTGAGGTTACAGGTAAGATTGATGAGATTTTTATCAAAGGGGACAAGAGATGAAAAAAGCCAAGGCTTGTAAAGGAGATC
>JBFYZC010000214.1:0-8857 GCA_041309705.1 Bacillota bacterium
ACGCTTACCAGTTAGATATTTTCCGCCTCAAGTCCCTAGATTATAGCTTGCGAGATACTGCGCTTGTTCTGTGGTCAATTGATCAATTCCAATCCCCAGACTCGCGAGTTTCAACCGCGCAATCTCCTGATCAATCGCCTCCGGGACAGCATAGACTTGCTTCTCTAATGCAGGAGCATTTGTTACCAGATACTCTGCTGATAATGCTTGATTGGCAAAGCTCATATCCATCACCATTGCCGGATGTCCTTCGGCGGCTGCCAGATTCACCAGTCGTCCTTCTGCCAGCAGACGGATGCGACGCCCATCTGATAAATGGTATTCAACTACATTTTCACGTGGTTGATGCTTCTGCTTAGCTAACTCAGCTAATGCCGGCAGATTAATCTCGACATCAAAATGACCCGAATTACAGATGATCGCACCATCTTTCATTTTCAGAAAATGCTCACGGTCGATCACCTTACAATTGCCGGTCACCGTCACAAAGATCTCTCCCACCGCAGCCGCCTCGTGCATCGGCAGCACTCGAAAACCATCCATCACTGCTTCCAAAGCTTTTAAGGGATCAATCTCGGTCACGATCACATTCGCGCCTGCCCCACGTGCCCGCATCGCTAGTCCCCGACCACACCAACCATAACCTGCTACCACAAAATTAGTGCCCGCGATTAAAGCATTAGTAGCACGAATAATCCCATCCAAGGTGGACTGCCCTGTTCCATAACGATTATCAAACATATGCTTGGTCAGGGCATCATTGACCGCAATAATCGGAAACTTGAGCACTCCTTCAGCTTCCATCGCTTTCAGACGAATCACTCCGGTGGTGGTCTCCTCGGTCCCGCCAATTACTCCTGTCACTAACTCCGCGCGTTTCCCATGCAAAGTATTAACGAGATCCGCACCATCATCCATGGTGATCTGCGGTTGTAAATCAAGCACCTGATTAATATGCCGGTAGTACGTCGGCTCATCCTCACCACGTACCGCAAAAGTCTCGATCCCATAAACCAGGTTCAACGCAGCCGCAACTGCATCCTGCGTCGATAAAGGATTCGAGGCACAAAGTGCCACCTCTGCTCCACCAGCTTTCAGGGTCCGCATTAAATTGGCGGTCTCAGTGGTCACATGCAAACAGGCAGCAATTCTCATTCCCGTAAGTGGTCGCGTGGCGTTCCATTGCTTCCGAATTGAGGCGAGTACGGGCATACTCTGATCTGCCCACTCAATGTAACGTTCACCTGTAGCAGCTAAAGCTGGATCTTTAAAATCTCCCATCATTCATCAACTCCATTTTTGAATTTTAGAAGTAATCTATTTTCTAGACAAGATCTCAGTGATTTGCGCGGCAGCGCTCCCATTACCAAACAATTCCGGTCGTGTTTTTCCTACCCAATCTAATTTCAAAGCGGACTGCAGTCTTTCTGGAGCTGCCCCCACCAGACGATTCCAAGCCGCAGTAACCGTCTCCACCCATTCGGTCTCTTCACGCAAAGTGATACAGGGTACTCCTGCAAAATATGCTTCCTTCTGAACCCCACCCGAATCAGTCAGAATCGCCGTAGCATTCAGCTCTAAATTCAACATCTCAAAGTATCCCACCGGTTCTAAGAGTTTGAATTGCTTACTCTTTAAAGTGATTCCGGCGGCAGCGAGCTGTTTCTTGGTACGTGGGTGAATCGGAAAAACAATTGGTAAACCAGAGGCTTGCAAGGTCTCCATGATCACCCTCAATCTTTGCGGGTCATCCGTATTCTCAGCACGATGCAGGGTTAAGAGATAGTAATCACGCGGGGCTAAATTCTCTCGCTGCAAAATATCCGAGCGCAGCGGCGCAACCTGCGCCAGCTGTAAAAAAATATCATACATCACGTCACCCACCAGCTGTACTCCGGTTTGAATTCCTTCATTTTGCAGGTGCGCTACTGCCGTTGGCGTCGGCGCCAAAAGCCAGGTGGAGAGATGATCGGTCAAGACCCGATTAATCTCCTCGGGCATCTGACGGTTAAAGCTTCTCAATCCTGCCTCCACGTGTGCAATTGGTATATGGAGCTTCGCTGCGGCGAGTGCTCCTGCCAGAGTAGAGTTCGTATCCCCATAGACTAAAACAAGCTCTGGGGACTCACGCATTAGTACCTGCTCGATCTCCTCGAGCATCTTCCCCGTCTGTGCTCCATGTGAGCCCGAGCCGATCCCGAGGTGATAATCAGGGGCGGGAATCCCTAGCTCTTGAAAGAAGACTTCCGACATCTGTAGATCATAATGCTGTCCCGTATGGACTAAAATTTCCGTGGCTTTAGTACGTAGCCTACCAGAGACCGCGGCAGCTTTGATAAATTGCGGTCGTGCTCCAACAATCGTGACCAGCTTCATCGGTGACCCTTTCGCGAAAAGAATTGTTGCAGTTTGCCAACTATGTAGTTCTGTTCAGTCTCAGTCAATTCAGGATAGATTGGCAATGAAAGTACCGTTTTCGTTAGTTTTTCACTCACTGGAAAATCTCCTTGCCGATAACCAAGCCCCGCAAAGACGGGTTGCTCTGGCAGGGTTAAGGGATAATAGATCGTAGTACTAATCCCCGCCTTCTCCAAAAAATCGCGCAACTCATTACGTTTTGCAGTAGTAATGGTAAACTGATTATAAGTATGCCCTTCATAATCCTCCGGCAGACCAATCTCTTGACAATCAATTAGCGCGGTATAGTAACGCTTAGCAATCTTCCGCCGGGCAGCAATCCACCCATTTAAATGGGTGAGTTTCACATTCAAAAAAGCGGCTTGCAGGGTATCCAAACGGCTATTGAAGCCTAAAAGTTCGTGATGATACTTCTGTTTCGCCCCATGTACCCTTAAAATTTTTATTTTTTCTGCTAGATCGGCGCGATTGGTGACCACCAGACCCGCATCACCTAGCGCACCCAAATTCTTCGTCGGGAAGAAACTGAAACAGCCCAATTCCCCTAAGGTTCCCACCGGATCAACCTCATAGGTACTACCAATTGCCTGTGCGGCATCCTCAATCACTGCGAGATTATACTCACTCGCCAGCTTCATCAGTTCTCCCATTGACGCTGGCAAGCCAAAGAGGTGCACTGGAATAATTGCTTTAGTCTTACTAGTAATCTTCTGCTTCACTGCCTGAGGATTGAGATTATAATCACTGGTTACATCAACAAAGACTGGCGTTGCTCCCACGCGACTAACTGCCCCAGCGGTCGCAAAAAAGGTGAAGGCTGGAACAATCACTTCGTCTCCCGCTCCAATTTCCAGTGCCTGCAAGGCTAAGACCAGTGCATCACTACCATTAGCAACTCCAAAGGCAAAGTCTACTCCCAAATAATGAGCGATCCTGGTCTCAAATTCCTGAACTTCTTCTCCGAGAATATACTTCCCATGCTGCAGTACCTTTTGAAAAGCCTCAACCAGCTCATCTGCTAACAGTGTATCTTGTCGACTACTCTCAAAACTAGGAATCTTCATTAATTATTATCCCCTTTACTTGCGATATTTAGTGACTACTCTAGTTACTGCGGAAATTACATCCTCGACATCAGTCTCAGACAGCTTAGGATAGAGTGGCAAAGAGATAATTCCCTGATAAACCTCCTCGGTCACCGGAAATTCTTCTAACTTAAACGTTTGTTGATAATAGGGATGACGATAAATCGGGATAAAATGCACACTCGTTCCAATCTGCTCTTCTTTTAAAGCTTCAATCAAGCCCGCACGATCGAGCTTTAATAATTCAGGACGAATCCGAATGACATATAAATGCCAGGCATGACGATGCTCCTTTACTTCATGGGGAATAATCACTTCTGGGAGCTTGCCGAAAGCCGCCTGATAACGGGCGGCAATCTCCTCACGTCTTCTTTGCATTCGTTCTAGTTTATGTAACTGTGCCAGCCCCAGACCCGCCTGGAGATCAGTCATATTATATTTATAACCCGGGTATTCAACCTCATAATACCATGAACCAGCCGCAGTATAGCGATTCCAGGCATTACGGTTCATCCCGTGCAAGCTATAGACTCGTAATTTCTCTGCTAGCTCTGCGTTATTGGTAGTAATCATTCCACCTTCACCAGTGCAGAGATTCTTGGTCGCATAAAAACTAAAGACCGTCAGATCACTGATACTCCCAATCATCTGCTCCCGGTACTTGGTATAAACCGCATGGGCGGCATCCTCAATCACATAGAGACCATAACGCTTGGCAATTGCGCTAATCTGCTCCATCTCACAGGACTGTCCGGCATAATGTACCGGAATGATTGCTTTGGTTCGTGGGGTAATTTTCGCTTCGATTAAAGCCGGATCTAGATTATAAGTCAAGGGATCAATATCTACTAAGACTGGTCGCGCCCCCGCATGTAAAATGGTATTGACTGTTGCGGCAAAGGTCAACGGAGTGGTGATCACCTCGTCTCCCGCTCCAATTCCCAGCGCCAGCAGTGCCAGATGCAATCCGGCAGTACATGAATTTAAACCAATCGCATATTTAGCGCCAACCAGCGCGGCAAATTCCGCTTCAAACTGCTGGCATTTTGGTCCTCTCGTTAACCAGTTTGAGGCTAAAGCTTCATTAACCTCTGCAATCTCTTCTGCTTCAATTAACGGTAAGGCATAAGCCAGAAAACTCTCTCGTACTCGATCTGCCATTATTCAATCCACTCCGCTTCTAACTGTTTCCAATCAAGCTGTTCTAACCACAAATGCACTCGGTATTTGGTAGCTTGAATCTGAAACCCTGTTTTCTCATAAAGTCGCACCGCCGGAAGATTCATTAATTGTGTCCCCACTTGGATACTTTTAAAGCCTTTCTGAATTGCTTGCTGGATACTCCAGTTCACTAAAGCGACTCCAGCTCCTCTCCCGCGCGCACTCTGTTTTACTGCTAATAGTCCAATTTTAGCAACGTCTTGATTCACTGCCTCTAAAGTAATAAAACCTTCCAAACTTGCAGTTTTAAGCACTGCAATCTCGGCTTGACTTGCCAGTAACTCCTCTAGCCAAGCGAGATACATCCCACCCACATCCAGAACACGAAACTTAGGATCTTGAAAAAAACGGGAATAGATAAAAATTTCCCCCACTAAACTACGTAATTCCTCCAGATCATCCTTGGTGGCATGATTAATTAATTTATTCCTCTCTAAAATAGCGCTATCTGCATCAGCTGTCAATTTCTGCTCCAGCAGCACCAGAATATCACCTAGACTTCCTCCGAGATTCACTAAATAATTAAAGAGCTGCTGCTGCGAGAGTGGTACTTGACAAAGCAAAAAAGCATAGCCTGCCTCACGTGCCTGAAGGAGTAATTTAGCAGCGTCAGCTATTGTGCTTTCCGGTGCCAGATTATCGGAAAGTCGCACTTCTCCCATCTTCATCCCAAAATAATTGGTATCCCACGCTAAAGTATTTAGTTCAATCAATTAAGCTTCACCTATCTTTTTAAATTAGCCTGATAAACTCCTTTACGACTTAAAATTCTCCCAAAAGTAGCTAACAAAATTTTAAAATCCAACCAGAGTGAATAATTAGTGACATACTCGGCATCGAGACGCAACCGTTTCTTCCAGGGAAGTTCATTACGTCCTTTGATCTGCGCCAGTCCCGTCATGCCGGGACGTACCTTCAATTTAGTTCGTTCTAGTTTAGTATAAACTCTTAAATGCTCAGGGAGATCTGGACGCGGACCGATAAAGCTCATCTCCCCTTTCAAAATATTAAAGAGCTGTGGTAGTTCATCCAGACTGCTATTACGCAAAATTTTCCCAAAACGAGTATAGCCTTGTAAATTATCAGTGATCGCCAGCGAACCATCTTTGTTCCTAGGGACGGTGGCAGTATGATCTCCAGGGAGCATAGTTCTTAACTTATACATCCGAAAGAGTCGTCCATTTTTACCCGGGCGTAATTGACAAAAAAAGATTGCACCTGGCGAGTCAAGATAAAGAATTACTCCCAAGCACAGAATGATTAATGAGATTGGAATTAATAATAGTAACGCCAAAATGAAATCCAGCAGATATTTAAGCTGTAACTGTAATTTATGCATTTAAGTAGCCTGCCTCACTCTCACCCATTACCCGTTCTAAGACTCTTCCTAATTCTGCGGCAAGCTTGACGCGATCACCTTCACGCTGCACATACTCACGCCCATTCTCTCCCAAAGTCTCTCGTAGCTCTGGAGTAGCTGCTAATTCTTTTAAGGCGGCGGCAAGTGCCACTGGATCTTCCGGGGTGACTGCCAAACCTGAGTTAATTTCAGTGACAAACCGTGCTGCCTCACCCTCAATTGCACAGACAATCGGCAAGCCTACTGCCATATATTCATAAAGTTTATTGGGACGTACGGTTTTAAAAGTCTCAACCTTCTTTAATGAAGCAATTCCAATCTCTGCTGCTTGCAGAATGCTGGGTACTGCTTCGGGTGCAACCGGTGCTTCCAGTTGTATATTCTGCAAATTCAAATTAGCCAACAACTCTTTGAGTCTTGGCTTATCTGAACCATCACCAAAAAGTACCAGCCGCAGTTTGGGGATATTAGCTAATTCAAGCGCAGTT
Organism: Bacillota bacterium; assembly: GCA_041309705.1. Lineage (GTDB taxonomy): Bacteria > Bacillota > UBA4882 > UBA8346 > UBA8346 > JBFYZC01. The sequence goes on from JBFYZC010000214.1 coordinate 6,573, forward strand.
TGAATGAGAGTTTCTAAAGCATTCGCCGGACCATGTGCCCCGACATAAACTGCCACCACTTCATCGTCCTGCCAGCCATATGCTGCTCGTACCTGCTCACGTTGTAGCAAGTTATCCGGAAGATTTGCCCCTAATGGAATCAAACTGATCTTTTCCGGAGCGACTCCTTGTTTTAATAGATATTCACCCATTTCTGCCGCCACTACCAATAAATGATCAGCATGACGGTACAAAAAATGCTCCAGAAACCGGAGCCATCCGATCACCAATCTATTTTTAAAGCCCATTGAAATAATCGAATCAGGCCAGAGATCTTCAAGATCCAAGACAAACGGGACTCTTTTTACTCGCGCAAGTAACCAACCCATGAAAGCCGACTCTAGAGGTGGGGTCACCGCAATAACTACCCTAGCAGGGGTGAATAATCCCTGCCAAAAACTCAACCAGGAAAAACAGATAATATTTAGCTCTCGTGCCAGTGAATTACCTTGATAAGGGGTACTCCAGAGCCAGCGCAATTGAACTCCATTTAATTCCGAGCAAAGATCCTTTAAATAAGCACGTAAATAATGATTAAACTTGCAACTAAAGAGGGTCACTTTCCAGCCCTGACTCACTAAAGCCGCTGCCAAATCATAATTTCTCGTTGGTCCAGGATAGACAGGGATCGAAGCATAATGATTAATCAGCAACAACTCTTTTTCAGACATGATTATACTCCAGTTCACGATATAATGAAATCAAATTATTATTCGCGATCTGCAGATTATACTCAGATGCTGCTGCTTGATAAGCCGACATCGCCTGTTGTTGCCAGAATTGCTGGTTAAAATAGCCTGCCAAAACCTGCTGAATTCTACCAATCTCCAAATCAGGCAAGACTGTCCCACAATTCCAAGCTTTGACAATCTCCGCAATCTCACCAATTGCGCTGGTTAAAACCGGTCGCCCGCAGGCAAGCGCCAGAAAGAGTGAATTCGGGGCGCTATACTGATTATTCGGAAAAGCCGGATCCAAAGCATAATAAAGCAGATGATTCTGCGCCACAATCTTTTTGGCTTGTTCTTGTGGTAGATAGCCATGAAAACGAATATTATCCGAGTGTCCGGTTTTAATAATTAATTTATTCCGCTCTGGACCATCGCCTACAATGTCTAAATGATAACGAAGATCTCCTGCTACCGTCTCAATAATTGGCGAGATCAGCCGATCCCGATTTAATCCACCGACGTAAACTATCCTTAACGGCGGAATTGTTTCTTGCATCATTAAACTATCCAGTTCTAGCTGTTTATAGTTCCCGACCACGACCACTTTACGGGCATTTAATTCCGAAAAATGTGCCCCCAATAATTTCCCTACCGTAATCACTGCCGTTGCTTTAGGGACTAATTGTTCTTCCATTCGCTTGATCTGCTTCAAGACCAACTTTGGGAAAATATGTGCTACCATATCCGGATATGACTCATGTGCATCGTAAACAACTGGAACGCCCTCTTTTTTACCGTAATTAATCCCAGGGCGCAACGTATCCAGGTCATGACAATGCACTACATCTGGTTGATACTGTTGTAAAAATTTTGCTGCTGCCCCCCAGAACTTATAAAAGGGCAGAATCTGAGTTGCGCCACGACTATAAGTAGTTTTGATTTGTGAACGAATTATCTCAATGTTATCGTGATGATGCTCATGGGTGATCAATTTGCAGGTACGATCCCACGCAAAAATTGCTATTTGATGCCCTTGTTCAGCTAAAGCTTTTGCCTCCGTAGCCACCCGAGGATCAGGAGCAAATCCATTCGAAAGAAGCATTGCAATTCGCATTTCTACTGTACCACCTTTCGATAATGTTCAAATAACGTTTGAAAATTCACTTCATTAAGTGCTGCTGCTTGAATTTTGATTCGATTTAATTGCACCGCTTGTTGACGTAACTGAACATTTATTAGCGCTTCATGTAAAGCTATCGCCAATTGCTTTGGTTCAGAATTAACAATTAAACCATTTACTCGATCTTCAATCCAATCATGATAAGTTGGCAGATTTGAGACAATCGGAAAAGTCCCTCCCGCCATTCCTTCCAACATACTCACAGGAGTCCCATCCATTTTAGGAATTGAGATTAAAATATCACTAGCAGCAATTAACTGTGCGGCTTTTTCTGCCTCAACTCTGCCCCAAAATCGGACTCTCTCAGTTAAGTGCTGTTGCTGTACATACTCTTTTAAAGCCTGTGTTTGACTACCCTCACCCAGCATCCATAATTGTACCGTTGGAAATTCCTC
>JBFYZC010000215.1:0-6970 GCA_041309705.1 Bacillota bacterium
CCAAAGATTAAAAAATTAATCACCAAACAATTACAAGAAGTGATTAAGAAATATGGACAACCACGCAAAACGGAGATTATCCAATCTGAGCATATTGAAGAGATCACCACTGAACACTTAATCGAAGACTATAATCTTAAAATCTTTTTCACCCGTGACAATTATCTGAAAAAAGTTCCCTTGATCTCACTGCGTGCCAATCCCGAACAGAAGTTAAAGGAAGATGATCTGATTTTACAGGAAGTTGAAACCCACAACAAATCAGAAATCCTCTTCTTCTCTAATAAACAGACTGTTTATAAAATGAAAATCTATGAACTCAATGACTGCAAAGCCAGTAGTTTGGGTGAGTACCTGCCCAACTTACTTAGTTTAGACTCAGATGAACGTATCATCTATATTCAAGCTACTGATGATTATCATGGTTGGCTGCTCTTTGCTTATGAAAACGGCAAAATCGCCAAGGTGGATTTAGAAAGCTATGCTACAAAAACTAATCGCAAAAAATTAGCGAACGCCTACTCGGATTTTGCTCCGTTAGCTCAGATAATGTTTCTCGAAGAAGATCTAGAACTAGTTGCTTTTAGCAGCATCAATAAAATTTTAATCTTTAACACTGCAAATATCAATTCCAAAGCAAGTCGCGACTCTCAAGGAGTACAAGTGCTAAAAGAAAAGAAGGGCAGTCGGATGACTCAACTCAAAAGACTGTCAGAAGTAAACTTCACTGATCTTGATTATTATCGTACTAAAAATATTCCTGCCATGGGCTGTTTCCTCCGTGATGAAGATCGTTTAGAACGCCAGGCAGAATTAGAATTAATTCTCGAATAAACAAACATCAAAACAAAAATACCTCCTGCAAAATAAATTGTGGGAGGTATTTTTCATGAAACAAAATTAACTTTCGCCTTTTCATCACGAATCTTTTGAGTTTCTAAAATTATTTAATCAATACTTTTAAAAAAATTTTCAATGACTTTTGGTTCTAAAAATTTAGATCCTGCAGTTAATCTTCATGAGACAGACACAGAAATAATTATTACAACCACTAAATATTTTCATGGAGTTTTGGAAAACAACATTCATAAAGTAAAAAATCAAACAAAACATGGTTATCAGCCTAAAAACAAATTTGGCTTTGATGAACAACATACAACATTACTGCTTAAAATTCCTCATGAATTCTTTAACCCAAGCATCACCTAAAACAGCATTAGAAAACAACTAATTAAAAGATTTTTAATATCCAAATAACAAATATGTATGTATCAAAATTTTTACAATGATTATTATTCTGAATCAAGCATTCAAATTTTTTTTACGTCGAAAATCAGCAATCGAAACAACATTCGTGGCATTACCTTGTAAATCAATCATTACTTTGCGAATCTCGGATGCCATTTGCGAGTCGCTCTTCTCCCAGCTCTCCAATAGAGAAATAAAGCGTTTATCCTCGGAATCCTTAATCTTGTCCAACAATAACAATAATAATGTCCGATCTCGATTTTTCAGTTCACAAACACAGTTGTAATTTCCCTGTTTGAGAGAATTTGATAGTTTGCCTAACAACTCAGTCGAAAAGGTGTCCATCTCAATTTCCCATCCTTGGTCTGTGTAAGCGAGCAACGGCATTCCATACTCATATTGGATCTCGAGATAAAAGTTCTTAATTAACCAGTTAATCTTCGCCACAATCTCTTCTAATGGTAGGTCATTATAATAACCATAAGCCGGACTCTTGTCTAACTGCATCTCCATAATCTTCCGGTCTCTAGAACCTTTTAGTAACTTGGCAAGGACACGTCGATCACCTAATAAGACCACATCATCTGCCGCACGTAGAATCATCCTGATTTCTTTGGCAGGCAACTCCGCTACTGCTTGGGTCTCGAGACAAAAATTGATGACGTTGTTCATTTCTTTACTCATACGGCATCTCATCCTTCTTAAAAATTTTGTCAGGACCTAAATTTTTATCATTTACATTATGTATTATATAATTCTCAAAAAACTTTGCAATTCCTGCTAACAAAATAATTTTTTTGATTTTTTTTTATGTCTACAACCACCTTTGAGAGATAGCTGCATTTTAAAATCATTTTTTTTCAAAAATATGTCTATCTATTGTAAATAATTACATATTTTTACATACAAAACTATTTTTTATAACGATTATAAATATTACTTACTTATATTTTTTAATAATAGTTAAATCAGTTTAACTTTAGTTGCTGAAAATTAAATATACTAAATTAATTTAGAAAATAAAAAGATTATATTAAAAGCCTGGCAATTTGCCAGGCTTAATTCATTAAATTATTAAATTAAAACTTTCACTTCTTAGCCATCAACTTTTGCCATATGGATAATCAAATCCACTACTTTATTAGAATAACCCCATTCATTGTCATACCAGGAGACTAATTTTACAAAATTATCATTTAAAGCAATACCTGCTTTAGCATCAAAGATAGAGGTACGGGCATCATGAATGAAATCAGCCGAAACCACATCGTCTTCAGTATAACCAAGAATACCCTTTAATTCACCCTCAGCAGCCTTTTTCACAGCTGATTTAATCTGATCATAAGTAGCTGCTTTCTCCAAACGACAGGTCAGATCAACTACTGAAACATCCATGGTTGGAACACGGAAAGCCATACCAGTTAATTTACCATTTAATTCAGGAATTACTTTGCCAACTGCTTTAGCAGCACCAGTTGAGGAAGGAATGATATTTGCAGCCGCTGCACGACCACCTCTCCAATCCTTATTTGAAGGACCATCAACAGTTTTTTGGGTCGCAGTAGTTGCATGAACTGTAGTCATCAACCCTTCAATAATTCCAAAATTGTCATTAATTACTTTAGCAAGTGGTGCTAAACAGTTCGTGGTACATGAAGCATTTGAGACAACTTTCATGTCTTTGGTGTATTTATCTTGATTGACACCCATTACAAACATTGGAGCGTCGTTTGAAGGAGCACTAATAACTACCTTTTTAGCGCCACCTTTAAAGTGAGCAGAAGCTTTTTCAGTAGTGGTGAAAACACCTGAAGATTCAACAACATAATCAGCACCGCAAGAAGCCCACTGAATCTCTCCGGGATCTTTACAGGTAAAGACACTGATTTTTTGACCATTAACTACTAATTTGTCACCTTCAACTGCAATGGTTCCTTGAAATTGACCATGTACTGAATCATATTTTAACATATAGGTCATATACTCAAGATCGATAAATGGGTCATTAATCCCCACAACCTCAACTGCAGGATTTTCAATTGCTGCACGAAAAACCAGACGTCCAATTCGTCCGAAGCCATTAATTCCAACTTTTACCGCCATTTTTATTTCCTCCCGTTAATTTTATTTTGTATTAACTACTTCAATATTTTATATAATTTTTGGTGATGCTTCAATAGGTAAAATGAAATTTATATAATTGTTAATTATTATTAACTTTTGCTTCAAAAATTATCCCTGATAAATTGGCAAATTTACAATTAAACATATATTATTTTTCTTTGCTTGACTCATTGTTAATCGGAATCAAGACAACATCATCCTCATTTTCAAGATTAAATATTTCAGTCATCTTATATCCACAGGTCATACAGAATTTAGCATCACTCGGTAAGACTAATTCACAGTTAGGACAGAGTTTCTTTCCCATTGCTTCTAATGTTCTCACCTTAGTCTCTTTAATTTCTAACTCTTTCTGCTTCAGCTGTTCCATTAATAATTTTAATTCTTGACACTTTTCAGTTAATTTTTTCTGATCCAGATCTTTGACTCGATACAAATCATAAGTAAATTCACCTAAGTTAGTGTACGCAGTTTGTATCTGTTCATGCAATCCTGATAATTGATTCTTCAGTCGTGACATATCACGAAATTCTCTTGTTTTTACACTAGCAACATTTACACTTTTATCAATTCCATGTTTTACTTTCTCAATAAAATCTGCCACCTGATTCCCTCCTCAGATTAATAATTATTTATTTAAACTTTATTGTTTTAAACTAGATTTAGAAGTGATAATTAAATTAACAAAATCTATCTTATATATTCTCCATTAGTTTCCATTTCCTTTTTTTAAACCATAATATCAAACTGCATTTTAATAAAAATATTTATTTAACCAAGCATCTCTGCTTAAAGGTTATAAAAATTAATAATATTAAATATAATATATTATTACTAAACAGAGGAGAACTACAGATGAAACGTGCTCTAGTCCTCTCCGGAGGAGGAGTTCATGGGGCTTTCGAAGCCGGAGCAATTGATTATTTGATTAACAATCTAAAACTTGATTTCCAAATTTTTTTTGGCGCCAGTGTAGGTGCTTTAAATGCTGCTATTCTTAGTCAAAGCAACCATCATCAAGAACTATGTCAACAAGCAAAACTTCTCAAACAACTCTGGCTCGAGATTAAAAATAATCACGACATTTACCAAACTAATCCTCTAGGACTATTAGGATTATTTTTTTATCAGGGATTTTATTCCCCAGTAGGATTAAAAAAACTTCTCAAAAATTACATTGATCTAGAACGCCTTACTAATTCTCAAAAAATTTTAAAAATACCCTCAGTGGCTTTAGAAACAGGTGAACTGCTATACATTGATAACCATCATCCAGAATTAAAAAAAGATTTGCTGCAATATATCTTAGCCAGCACCAGTATTCCTTGGATCTTTCCCCCAGTATTAATCAACGAAAAACATTGGTATGATGGTGGGCTGCGTGATATCACTCCACTCGGTGGAGTTTTTGATGAGCAACCTGATGAAATTGTTATTGTTATGACTCATCCCTTAAATGAGCAATACCAGCCAAAGCTCCCGGTTTATAAATACAATAACTTAATTCAAAATTTCATCCACTTAATCCGGATTATTGCTAATGAAATTGCCAGCACTGACCTGCAATTAGCTCTCTTAATCAATCGTATGCAAGAATTTTTCCCGGCTTCTCGCACTGTTCCAATCTATCTGATCAGTCCAAAAACATTTTTAACCGAAAACATCATCGATTTCAATCCACAAAAGATTAAAGAATATCTCGAGCTTGGCTCTCAGGCGGCTGCCAATCCCCAGCCTGCTCAGTTTAAGTCAACCCAAAGACACTAATACAAAATATAAAAAAGCTGCCCAATTCATCTTGGGCAGCACATTTTTACATTCCCATAATACTAAAGCCAGAATCAACATAATGAACCTCGCCAGTCACTCCACTGGCAAGATCGCTCAAGAAATAGACTGCACTATTACCTAGGTCTTCCTGAGTGATTCCACGACGTAATGGGGCTTTCTCCTCAACTACCTTCAAGATACTGCTGAAATTCTTTACTCCCTTACCCGAGAGAGTCTTGATTGGTCCGGCAGAGATTGCATTCACCCGAATCTGCTCTTCACCCAGATCGGCAGCTAAATAACGCACACTCGCTTCTAATGCAGCTTTCGCTACCCCCATTACATTATAGCCACTTAGTACTCTTTCGCCCCCCAGATAACTTAAGGTTAGAATACTACCACCCTCAGTCATTAGTTCACGTGCACCACGGCTCACTGCCACCAACGAGTAGGCACTGACATCCAGTGCATGTGCAAAGCCTGCCCGTGAAGTATTAACAAAACGATTCTGTAAATCTTCACTATTAGCATGAGCGATTCCATGTACTAACCCATGCAATACTCCATATTTACTCTTTAAAGTCACAAACAAATCGGTAATCTCTTGATCGGAAGCGATATCACACTGATACACGGGATAATCTCCCAATTCAGAGAGTAATTCCTTGGTCTCATTGATCTCGCGCTCACTTAAACAGGTAAAGATCAATTCTGCTCCCTGTTCTGCTGCTGCTTTGGCAATTCCCCAGCAAATACTCCACTTATTTCTAACTCCCATAATCAAAATCTTTTTTCCTGATAATAAACCCATCCTCATCCTACCTTTCTCTACTTCTCTATTATAAGTATTTCCAATTATACTTGGTGTACTCTTGCAACCATTGCTCGTTAATCACTTTAAAGTTATATTCAAAATTATCACTTATTTCTAAAATTCCAAAGGAATACTTTTGTAGCCTTCCATCTTTATCCCAATTTAAATCTGATAATTTACTGACCATAGTTACTTGATTAGTATCTATTCTTTGATAATAATCCTCTTCCGTATGACCATGAAAATGATACTTTGGTTTGAACTGATCTAGAACTAATCTAATTTCTTCCATTCCATAGCCAATCTTTTTAGCATCTCGGGCGACATCATGAGTTAATAAAATGTCCACTTTTTCATTTAAATTATAAATATTTTCTAATTCATATTTTTGTATATACTTCATCTTATAAAGATCTGTTTCTCCAATTGGCGCCCCAATTCTTCCCATTCCTAAAATATTTACTCCATTAAAATGATAAATTTTACCTGTTTTTAAAAACCAAATCCTTTGATAATAATCAACTGAGTATAACGATTCATTGGAACTAAACTCCAAACTATCTAAAAAAATCTGATCTTCATGATTACCACGTACCGCAATCAACTTACAGTCTAATTTTGAAAAAAGCTCTTCCACTTCTTGATGAGGTTTAACAAAATACTGACTAAATCCTAATTCTGAATCATCTGCTTCAGCATGCCTAATTGTTGCTTTATCTAATTTAGTTAAATCCGGATAAACTCCAATATCGCCACATTGAAGCAAAGCATCTAATCTAACTCCATTTTCACGCTGATAACGCAACGCAAGTTTGAAGGCTAACAGTATTCTTCCATGTAAATCCGAAAAAATTCCAACTCTCATATTCACTCCTTTTTACCAAGGTATATTCTAACACATCCAGCTATTTTTTGCAAAGTCAAAGAATTTATGATCTAAAATAAAAAGCTGCCCCTCTCAGAGCAGCTATATATTTTTCGGTAAAGATCTCTTATTTTATCAAGTGAAAATAT